>JAGREZ010000216.1:4806-11171 GCA_020446285.1 Geminicoccaceae bacterium | reverse complement strand
TGGGGAATTTATCGCATACAGCCGGCAGATGAGCGCGGAGAATCGCGGTGCTGGACAAGGGGTGCGGTTCGCTGTAGTGTGTTCATGATTTGTTCTTTTCGGGAGGAACGGCATGGACCACGCGATCACGCAAGGTTCCGCGCGCAAACCTGCGTATGGTCACGCGCTCAATCTCGCACATAAGGGGCGGGGAGCGACGCGCAATCCCGCCGGGCGGTTCGAACGGTTGTCGCAGGAGCCGGAGGATGATGGCTGGGCGTCGCTCGGGGAGATTGCCGCCGCACCGCCACCGGCGACGGAGATCTTCGCCGATACCAGCCGTTCGGTGATCGCGCGCAATGACAGTCCGGATCTGCCGTTCGACCGGTCGGTCAATCCCTATCGCGGATGCGAGCATGGCTGCATCTACTGTTTCGCGCGGCCGACGCACAATTTCCTCGGGCTTTCCGCCGGGCTCGATTTCGAGACGAAGATCTGGGCCAAGCATGATGTCGCCCGGCTTCTGCGGGCGGAACTGGCGAAGCCCGGCTATCGCTGCCGGCCGATTGCGCTCGGCACCAATACGGATCCCTACCAGCCGATCGAGCGGCGTCTGGCGCTCACGCGTTCGATCCTCGAAGTGCTCAGGGAGGCGCGCCATCCGGTCGGCATCGTCACGAAATCGTCGCTCGTCCTTCGCGATCTCGACATTCTCGGGGAGATGGCGCGTGACGGGCTCGCGCGTGTTTCCATCTCGATCACCACGCAGGATCGCACGCTCGCGCGCCGGCTCGAACCGCGCGCCACCACGCCTTCGCGGCGGTTCGAAACGGTGCGCATGCTTGCCGGCGCCGGTATCGATACGGGGGTGATGACCGCACCGGTCATTCCGGGGCTCACCGATCACGAGATCGAGGCGTTGCTGGAAAACGCGCGGGATGCCGGCGCGACGCATGCGGGTTATGTCATGCTGCGCCTGCCGCACGATGTCCGCGAGCTGTTCGATGCGTGGCTGCAGGAGCATTATCCGTTGCGCAGGACGCATGTGCTTTCGCTCATCCGCCAGATGCGCGGCGGTCGCCTCAACGATCCCGGGTTCGGCTCGCGCCTGACCGGGCGGGGGGTGTATGCCGATCTCGTTCGCCGGCGTTTCGAACGGGCCTGCGACCGCCTCGGTCTCAACGGCCGGCGCGTGCCGATGCGCTGTGACCGTTTCGAGGCTCCCGACCGTGATGGCCAGCTCGAACTGTTCAGGCAGGCGGGGCGTTTCCCGGCGGGCGGCGATACCGCATGACGGCATTGCAAGTCGTTCCCGGCTGGCCCAAACAGAGAGGGGGCGTGAAACATGCGGGGCGGATCGAGATGGCGGGAAAACGGGCGGTCGTGACGGGTGCGGCCCGGGGAATCGGGCTGGCGACGACGAAACTCCTGATCGAGGAAGGCTGGACGGTGGCCATGATCGATCGGGATCGCCCGGCGCTCGAGGAGGCGAGCCGTGATATCGACCGGGACGGCATCGGCCGGGCCGAACCGTTCTTCTGCGACGTCTCCATCGCGGATCAGGTGGAGGAGATGGTCGGCGGGGTGCTCGCGCGGTTCGGCGGGATCGATGCGGTCGTGAACAATGCCGGCGTTGCCGATTTCGCGCCCATCGAACGGACCGGGTTCGAGCAGTGGCGGACGGTCATGGCGACCAATCTCGACGGTGTGTTCCTCGTTTCGCAGGCGGCGTTGCCGGCGCTCAGGCAATCGCGCGGCTGCATCGTCAACATCGCCTCCATCTCCGGGCTTCGCGGATCCACGCTCAGGATCGCCTACGGTACATCGAAGGCCGCCGTCATCCAGCTTACGAGGCAGCAGGCGGCGGAACTCGGCGAGTATGGCATTCGCGCCAACTGCGTCTGTCCCGGTCCGGTGCGTACCAAGCTTGCCATGGCCGTGCACACGCAGGAAATCATCGACGCCTATCACGATGCCATTCCGCTCAACCGCTATGGCAGCGAGCGGGAGATCGCCGAGGTGATCGCCTTTCTCTGTTCCGGGCGGGCGAGCTATGTCACGGGTCAGGTCATCGCCGCCGATGGCGGGTTCGAATCCACCGGTGTGGGGCTTCCGGCCCTTCGCCGCGCGAATGCCGGCGGCGACTGAAACGCGCGCGCCTTCCGGCCGGATGCCGGCAGCGTGGCGAGCGGGCCGGGGGTGAGACGGGACAGGGAGTGAGGCGTCATGAAGGCGTGCCGCACCGTTCCTCACATCTCCAACTTCCACACTTCCACACTTCCGCGATGTGCCCCATTGCTTCGCCTGAACATCACGGAAACTCCCATCGGGTGCGGCCTCTGGCCCCTTTTGTTCTCGCATCGCGGCTGGTGGCGTTTCGTCGAGATGCTGTGGCCAGCGTATTGACGAAATGCCGACAGCCGTCGATTTTTGCCGCCGCCGGGAAGGCGCCTGGCGTGAAGCGGTGCCGTGGTCCTGGCCGGCTGCGGGTTCGCTTCAGCCCCGCACGGGTGAACGGCAGGCGACGTACGCAACGGCAAAATGCGCGCCGTGCCGGATCGCGGGGATGCGAGACAAACGGACCGGCGGGCTTCGTCGGCGTTCGGGCGCGCAACGTTGCTGCGCTGACCCTCCCGTCTCCGCGAAGCGCTATCACTTCGCTACCTGAGCGCGACTCGTCTCCGCGAAGCGCTATCACTTCGCTACCTGAGCGCGGCTCGTCTCTGCGAGGCGCTATCGCTACGCTGCCTGAGCGCGGTTCGTCTCCCCGAGGCGCTGTCGCTACGCTGCCTGAGCGCGTTCGTCCTTTCGAAATGCTATCGCTTCGCTGCTCGAGCGCGGTCTTCGGCCCCTTTGTCGGGCATCGTGGCTGGTGGTGTTTCGTCGGCACGCTGTCAGGGATCGAGGGTTGTTTCGTCGTTCTTCGGGAAGGCGATGAATGTTCGGGCAATGACGGTATCGGCGAGGAAACCGCCGCCGATGACGTCGTGATAGGCGTAGCGGGATTCGACGATCAGGGCGCTCTGGCCGTCGTCGAGGGTCCGGGTCGCGAGGGTCCTCGCGGTCTCGCCGATCGCGGTTGATTTCGGCCCGTCATGGTCGTTGCCGATCCGCCGTCGCCATTGGGTGACCGGCCGGTTGTCCTGCATGGTGACCGCGTGGATCTCGATCGTCAGGCGATCCCTGTTCAGGTACCCGCTGGCACCCGCGACCGCGACCTCGAGTTCCCGGATGTCCCGGCCTGTGATCCGGTCGATATCGCCGATGGCGACCGCGACCGAACCGGTGAGGTCGGCGACCGCGCGTGCGGCGCGCAGATAGGCCGAAAGCTCGATCGTCCCCATGCCCAGCAGCAGCATGACCGGGGCGATGAGCGCGAATTCGACGGCGTTCGCACCGCGCATGCAGCGCCACAGGCGGCGCGGCGATGCCATCCGGGGACGGGTCCGCGGCCCTGTGTGCATCAGGGTTCCGTCTCGTGCCTGCGGGCGAAGCTCGCGGCGATGAGACGGCCGGCGAAGGGATCGCCCCTGTCGATCAGATGGTTGACCGGCGTCAGGCCCTGCCAGTCATAGGAAATGCGCACGACGACAATGTCCGAGCCGGCGCCGGTCGTAAAACGGTTCAGACCGGTCATCCGTCGGGGCGGGTGCTGCGGCATCCGGTCGACCGTGCGGAGATCGATCGTGAACCTGCGGTCGCAGGCGAGAAAGGCGACCATGTCGGCACAGGCCAGCGCCCGCGCTTCGGCGTAGGTCTTCGGCGCCGTTTCGGCATCCCGGTACGAGCGCGCCACGATCATGGCGGCATGATGCAGCGAGATGTCGGCGATCAGGATGAAGCCCAGTTCCAGCATGGACAGGAGGAGGAGGAGAAACGGGCCGAGGACGAGTGCGAATTCGACGGCGGCGACGCCGCGCCGGTCGCCGGCCATGCGTGCCATGGCAGCAGGCATGCGTGCCGCGGGGGCGGGCCGGCGCGGTTTCATGACGGCTTCGGCGAGGCGAAGAGGATGCGGATATCGTCGATGAGACCGCCGACCGTATCCTCGCGTCCGCTTGCCTCGAATGTCAGATGATAGAGTCCGGGGGAGGAGATGCGGATCGGCACCGATCGTTCCTCCCAGACGGAACTGTAGAGTGCCTCGTCGATCCGGTTGCTGCCGGGCGTTTCACCGTCGGCATCCAGATAGACGAAAATGATATTGGTCGTTGCGGAATTTACGCGACTCAGGTATTTGTAGTGAAGCTCGAAGTATCCTTGCGGGAATTCTATGCTTGTCGTTATCGCTGAATTGGTGGCACGGCCCGCATTGTTGAAACTTCTGGATGCGTGACTGTCCAGTTCGGCGTAATTGTTTCCCTCGGGTGCCGAAAAAACCGTGCTTGCCTGGATTTCAACCCCCGCACCGCGTGTGACCCGCCAGTTCTTCGTGGATTGCAGCACGGTCCATGCGCCCGCGGAAATGAGCACGTCCTCGAAACCGTCGGCGAAGAGGGTTTCGCCTTCACCGGCGTCCGGACCGGGCAGCTTGCAGGTGCGGCTGTCGCGGACATCGAGATGGTCGATGCCGAACATGCGGGCGAAGGTCGCCCGGCCGGAGCCGGAAGTGACCATCCGGCTGACGGTTTCGCCCCGTTCGATCTCGGCTTTCGTGCCCCAGTCCCCGAGGCCCAGGATCTCCTTTTGTGCCTCGAACTGCCGGAACGCCGAACGCCTGCGGTGTTCGTCGTCGAGATTCTCGTGATAGAACGCCGCGAAGCGCGCGCAGGCGAGGTCGGTGCTGTGGGCGAGCTCGATATCCGCGTTGAGCTGCCGTGCGAGGTCGATGGCGAGGGCGCTGACGCCCAGAAGGGCGAACATCGACAGCGCCATGAACATCGCCATCGATCCGGTTTCGTCGACGGCGAGCGAACCGGGGCTGCGGCGCGCGGGTGAGGGCATTTTTGTATTCCGTCCGACTCTTGCATTTCTTGCGCAAGAATGGATTTTCTCGCTTAAGAATCAGTAAACGTTTCGAATTTTTTTAAAATCCAATAGAAGAATTGTACGATGTAGAGAAATTTGCCCAAACGATCATTCCAAACGATCACAAGGAGATCGATCATCGGTGGATGCCCCGTTCCTGCCGGCCCGCCATGGGACTGACGACGACCGTCCTGCTTCTGCTCGCCGGGCTCGTGTCCGGCGGTTTCTGCCTCTGGTACGAGCGGCGGCCGAAGGAGATCGGCGAGGTGCGGATGTTTCCCTCGACGATCATGCTCATTCTCAGCGTGGTGCTGGTCATCGTGGCACTCGCCCATCTGGTCACGCTCGTCACCGGCGTGCCCCTTCGCGGGCGGCGCATGTTCTGAACGGATCGCCCCCCGCAACAAGCTCCCTGCAACAGGCCCCCCGCAACAGGCATGGACGGGGGTGCGTCGCCTGTCCTATATGGTCACCAAGGAACATGCATGCCCGTGCCTCGACCGGATCGGGCCGTCCCGCAACCAAGCCGTCTTGCAGGAAAGTGGAAGCCGCCATGGAGCCGTTCAGGAAAGTCGAGGGCATCGCCGCCCCGCTGCCGATGATCAACGTCGACACCGACATGATCATTCCCAAGCAGTTTCTCAAGACGATCAAGCGCACCGGTCTCGGCGTCAATCTGTTCGACGAGATGCGCTACGATCTCGATGGCCGGGAAATTCCCGATTTCGTTCTCAACAGGGAGCCGTTCCGCGAGGCGCAGGTGCTGATCGCCGGCGAGAATTTCGGCTGTGGCTCGAGCCGCGAGCACGCCCCCTGGGCGCTTCTCGATTTCGGCATCCGCTGCGTGATCGCCCCTTCCTTCGCCGACATCTTCTTCAACAACTGCTTCAAGAACGGCGTGCTTCCGGTGGTCCTGCCAAAGGAGACGGTGGACATGCTCATGCGCGAGGCGGACGAGGCGGGCGGCCGTCCCTTCACCATCGATCTCGAAAAGCAGGAAATCCTCCGGCCCACCGGCAATGCGCCCGTGCCCTTCGAGGTGGATCCGTTCCGTCGCCAGTGCCTGCTCGAGGGGCTCGACGATATCGGCCTGACCATGCAGAAATCGACGGCCATCGACGGGTTCGAGGACGGTCAGAAGATGCGCGAGCCCTGGCTGTACGGCACGGCCGCTTGACCGTCCGCGGGCATGCTGGCACCTTCGGACACGCTCGATTTTTCGCGGTACGGCCGCGCAGACGGAAAATACGCCTCGCATGACCAAATCGGACCTGATCAAGCGCCTCGCGGAAGCCAATCCCCACCTGTATCTCCGGGATATCGAACGGATCGTCGCAACGGTCTTCGAGGAGATGACCACGGCGCTCGAACGTGGCGACCGGGTCGAGCTCCGTGGCTTCGGCGCCTTCTCCGTACGC
>JAGREZ010000216.1:0-4677 GCA_020446285.1 Geminicoccaceae bacterium | reverse complement strand
CGCCGGCAGCCGGGCAGCGGACGATGATGCGTCTCCTGCGCATGGTCGTGATGCTCGCCGGCACCATTGTCGTGGTGTCGTTCTCGGTGGTGAACCGGGCCGATGTCGAGATCAGCTTCTTCCCGCTTCCCGTCGCTCCGTTCGACTTTCCCGTCTATGGCGTGATGCTGTTCGGCCTCGCACTCGGCATTCTCACGGGCGGGCTCACGCTCTGGCTCTCGACCGCCCCCATGCGCCGCGAGTGGCGCGACCTGCGCCGGCGCTTTCGTGCCCGTGAACGCGAGGAGCGCCTCGCCCGCGAACGCGAGGAAGCCGAAGCCGCTGAACGCTCCCTCAAGCGCCGCGAGGAAGCCGAAGCCGCCCACCGCCAGAACCGGGTGCAGGGCAGGGCATTGCCGGGGCGCTGACGTCGCTCCCTTCCGGCTGGTCCAGCGATCGTTCCGGCGGGTGGATCGTCCTACCCGATGGCACCCAGATGGTGGATGATTCCGCTGGAGATGCGGCGGGTCAGGTCGTGGTAGCGGGCGATGGGGGAGAAGATCTGCTGGTGTTCTAGGCCGTAGGACTGGACCTCGTCGCCCCGGTAGGTGGCCTTTTCGCCGAAATCGTGCGTCTTGCCGTTCTCCGTCAGCGGGAAGACGGTGGCGAGCAGTTGCAGCGCCGGTTCGACATCGAGGCGGAAGAGGCCGACGACGAGTTCGTCGTGGGTGGTGGCGTGGCGGTCGCTGAAATCGGGGACATGCACCGAGCGGACCATCAGCGCCTGGATGATGGCGAGCCGGAGCGCGTGCAGCATGTGCAGATTGTCGCGGCTGGCGGAGGCGATCGCGATGGGCTCGTCGCCGGCGTCGCGGGTCATGCGGCGATGGTCGCGCAGGGCCCGGGCGAGGCCGTTATGGTCGCGGTGAAAGGTGCGGAAGATGCGCGCGAGCCGGTAGTGCAGGCGCACCCGTTCGAGGCAGTCGGCCACCGCGCCGAGTTCATCCTCGTGCGCCTCGTCCTTTTCCAGTTCGGCGCGGCGCAGCCAGGGTTCCGGGTCGAACAGGTCGATATAGGCCTTGACCACATCAAGGTCGGTGAACATGAACGCATGCTCGACCATGTTCATCAGCCGGCGGAAGCGCGGGCTTTCGCGATAGAGCTGGTGGAACCATTCCGGATCCTTGTCGACCGCCTGACCGACACCGCCGAGCGTGTTGGCGAGGATGCCGAGCTGCTGGAGGATGGAATTGTGCGGAATGGCGCGCAGCTGTGAGGGATGTTCGAGCTCGACTGTGCCCACGCCCCGGTCATGCTGGCGCAGAAGCGCGCGGCTGCCGGTGGGATAGAGCATGTTGACGCCGAAGGTACCGAGGAAGGTGGCATAGCAGGGATCGTCGATGACCCGGCTGTTGTACTGCTTGATCGCCGAGAAGAATTCCTCCGCGCGGTCGGTGAGCTCGTAGAACGGATCCTCGCCCTCGTCGAAGGGAGCGAAGGAATGCTCGAAGATGCGGGTGAGGACCGCAAGCGAGCTTTCGGGGCGGAGGAAGTAGGTGTAGCCGTCACCGCCCTGAAAGCTCGTTTCCTGCAACAGGTGGATGCCGGCTTCGGCATAGAGCTGGCGGCTGCGGGCGGTGCCGTAATAGCGAAAGCGCTCGGCCAGCGCGCCCGGATGCGAGCCGCGGCCGATGCTCTCGCCATGGGTATCGAAGATGACCACCTCGAGATCGCCGAGACCGCTCTCCATCAGGAGATCGCGCAGGCCGAGACGGATGCGCTCGACCGCATAAGAGGCGGCGATCTGGCCCATGTAGCGGCCGGCGTCGGAAAAGCCCGTCTGGATGCAGATGCGTCCGCGTTTTCTCAGATAGCTCCGCCAGGCGGGGATCTCGAGCGCGCCGCGAATGAGATTGACGCCGCGTTCCAGTGCCTTGGCGGTCTCGAACAGCGGCGAGATGTCGACGCGATCCTCGACGCCGAAGAGCCGGGCGAAATAAAGGGCGGTGACGAGCGTGAGCGGGGTTTCGCATTCGGCGATGAGAAAGCGCACGGGCTCGCTCGCGTCGAGATGGCGCAGCATCTGGCGGATGAGCATGAACACCCGCTTGGCGGTGGCCTTCTCGTGCATGATCGAGCCGAAATGGATGGTCTCCGGCTCGACCCCGGCGATCAGGTCGACCACCGCCTGCAGATAGCTCGTCCGGTGGCTCGGATCGTCGGCGGAATGCTGCATTCCGATGGTCTTGCGGATGGCATTGTGCAGCTGCACCGCGTTGATGCGGACATGCGTGCGGGCGGCGGTCAGGCCCGAATTGGCGATCTCCGCGCGCAGGACCCAGAGTTCGCGGATGATGGCGGGATCGTCGGCGAGCGCCATGGCCCGTTCGACGAGGCCGGCGAGCTGGCGCGAATCGTTGAGCCTCGAGCGGTCCGCCAGAATCTCGCGCGACACCTCCGCGACCGCACTCACGCTTTCGGCATTGCCGGCATCGAAGGCCTCGAACACCGCGAGCTCGTCGCCGAGCGATTTTTCCGAGAGTGCGAGGCGGGCGTCGATGAGTTCCAGACTGGCGGCGAGCGCGTGGGCGAGATCGTCCGTTGCCGCGAGTGCTGCGATGCGCCTTCGATAATAGGCGAGCTGGTCGATCTGCGTGCGGATGCGCTTGGAGAGCGTCACCGACCAGCCGATGTCGGAGCGGCCGTCCGTATCGTATCCGACCCAGGTGGCAAGGCCGATCAGTGCCGGCCGCAATTCGCTCCATTCGGCCGGATAGAGCTCCTCGGCGACCTTGCCCACCGTGCGGTAGAGATCGCAGAGGGCGGTGCGCACATTGTCGATGGCGACCATCGACTGGCGATGTTCCTCGTCGAGGTCGAGTCGCGGTTCGGGGCGGTGCTTCACCGACGCGGCGGCTTCCAGCAGGCGCTCGCGGCCGGCGTCATCGAGACTGCCGCCGTTATCGTCACGGTCGAGCGAGAGGGCGACGAGATTGCGTTGCAGCGACTGGGCGAGGCTGAAGGTGGGGTGTGCTGTCATGACGATGCCGAAATGGCAGCGTTCCACGAGTGCGCGGAATTCGCCGAACGGCATGACGGCCGCATCACCATCGCCGCCGGCCTTCGCGCGCTGGCGCAGAAGATCCCCGACGCGGGCGAGATTGACGAGCGGATCGGTCTCGCCGAGATAGCGGCGCAGACGTGTCGCGCGCTCGCTGAAGGCGGCCATGGTGAGATCCTGAACGAGCGTCTCGACGATCGTGTCGTCCAGCTTCCCGTTGCGCAGGTCGTCGTGGATCTCGCGCGCGAGCAGTGCGATCGGATTGGCGAGCGGGTCGCAGTCGACGCGCTCGCGGTGCACCGTGAGCCGTTCGCGCCATGTTTCGACGATCGTTCGGGAGATCGAGCCGGGATCTGCTATGTGGTTCATGATTTCTCGCCAGACGTTTCTGTTCCCGCCAACATGTCCCGTTTCACCATAGGGGTTTTTTGCTGCGCTGCAATATGGGCAGTGGCGGGCGTGCCGGTCGCACGCGGATCTCGCGCGGATGGTGTCCGGGGCCGGATTTGAGGGATGTTCATGTGCAAATGTGTGGATCCGTCATCACAATGTCGCGCAAAGCCTCCTGCCGGACCGGTCGCCGCCTTGACCACTGTCAGGTCGCCACTAGGCTTCGCGCCCATGTTCCAGCGCCGGCCGCCTTGCAGGGCGGGCGCTTCAGGACCGACAAGGTAGGATCCCCGTGGCCCATCGCAACTGGCTATTCAGGCTGCTGCTCGTCATCACGCTGGCGCTTCCGGCTCTTGCCCAAGCGTCCGGCGAGCAGCAACGCGTCGTCGACCGGGCGCGGATCGTCGTCGAGGATTTTCTCGACGATCCGAACTTCGACCACATGGATGTGTACGTCCAGAATGCCTATGCGGTGTTCGTCGTTCCCGACATGCTGCAGGCGGGCTTCATCATCGGTGCCGAGCACGGGCTCGGTGTGCTTCTCGTCCGCGACCTGCAGACGGGCGAATGGAGCGATCCGGCATTCTATGACATCTATGGCGGCAGCTTCGGCCTGCAGCTCGGCGGACAGGCGTCGGACGCGGTCTTTACCATCATGAATCTCGATGCGATCAACAAGCTGCTCACCTCGAAATTCAAGCTCGGCGCGGATGCGAGCATCGCCGTCGGCCGGGTCGGCGCCAGCGTGGGTGCCGGAACGACGGTCCAGTTCGGCGAGGATGTCTATCTCTTCTCGCGCAACAAGGGGCTCTTCGGCGGTCTGGCGCTCGACGGCTCGGTGGTCCTGTCGCGGCAGGACTGGAACGAAGCCTATTACGGCGAGAACGCAACGCCAAAGACCATCCTCAACCGCATCAAACCCGTCGTCCCGGCCACCGAGGGCCTGCGCAACGCACTGAGCCAGTTCTGATTCTTTTCATCAGTTTTTCGACGATCGATTCTCCGAAAAGATATCAGCCGCAACAAGAAGAGACAAAGAACCGGCTCCGGTCATTTGTCGCTTATCCCGCAGTACCGCAAGTTGAATGACCCGCCTTTCTGGACACGGCAGGCGAAAGGTATAGACTCCTCCGCCGCCGCGAAAGCGGGTGGCGTTCTCGTCACGGTTGCGAGGAAGCAAAGAGGTTGATCTATACGGCTTTGCCGTATATATACTAAGCCTGATGCAGACCGTTGTTGAAACCGGA
>JAGREZ010000215.1 GCA_020446285.1 Geminicoccaceae bacterium | reverse complement strand
GCAGTTCATCGGCTTGAGCGCCAGCGCGCGCTCCTCCGCCTCGACGGTGAACATGTGTTCGCGAAACTTGTCCCAGTGGCCGGACCGTTCCCACAGGCTGCGGTCGACCAGCTGCGGTGTCTTCACTTCATCGTAATCGGCACCGTCGAGACGGCGGCGGACATAGTTCTCGACCTCGCGCCAGACAATCCAGCCCTTGTTGTGCCAGAAGACGGAACCGGTCGCCTCTTCCTGGATGTGGAAGAGATCCATCTCGCGGCCGAGCCGGCGATGGTCGCGCTTCTCGGCTTCCTCGAGCTGGTGCAGGTAGGCCCTGAGCTCCTTTTCCGACGCGAACGCCGTGCCGTAGATTCGCTGCAGCTGGGCATTTTTCGAATCACCGCGCCAGTAGGCGCCCGCCACCTTCATCAGCTTGAACGCGCCGATGCGGCCGGTGGAGGGTGCGTGCGGTCCGCGGCAGAGGTCGAACCACTCGCCCTGATGGTAGAGCGTGACGGGCTCGTTCTCGGGGATCGCATCGAGCAGTTCGAGCTTGTAGGTCTCGCCCATCGCCTTGAAGCGCTCATGTGCCTCGCTGCGGCTCACCTCCTCGCGGCGGAACGGCTTGTCGGCCCCGACGATCTCGGCCATGCGTGCCTCGATCTTCTGCAGGTCCTCCTCGCGGAACGGCTCGCTGCGGGCGAAATCGTAATAGAAGCCGTTCTCGATGGCAGGACCGATGGTCACCTGGGTGCCCGGGAAGATGTCCTGTACCGCCTCGGCCATCACATGCGCGCAATCATGACGCAGCAGGGCGAGGGCTTCGGGATCCTCCTTCTTCACCAGCCGCACGGCGGCGTCGGTAGTGATCGGCCAGTCCAGATCCCTGAGTTCACCATCGACCACCACTGCCAGTGCCTGTCTGGCCAGCGACTTGCTGATCGATTGCGCAATCTCGAGCCCGGTCACGGGCGTCTCATGGGCCCGCTTGCTACCATCGGGCAGGGTGATCGTGGACATATCGGGGGAAAGGCCTCTGCGTGACAAAACCGGAGCCAACCCATAGTACGCGCGGCGTTGGTGTCAACAGATTGCGGCGTCCGGACACCCGGATGCCGTTGAGGCAACAGTCCGGATACGGGGACAATCGACGAACGGCATATGAGGCTGAGTGTCGACATCATGTTAATCGGGAGGGTCGATGATGTGTTCAGGCAGACCATCGGGACACAATGAATTCCATGCGCCGCAACAATGTCACGCGAACCATGATCGCGACCGGGACTGCGGTCGAATTCTACCGCTATATGCTCGGATCTTTCGCCATCACCGGGCTCTGGCACGGGGACTGATGGCGCGGCGGTTCGAAGGGATCAGGGCGGGGAACGCCACTACCCCGCTTCCCGCTCCTGCAGAATGCCATCGACAGTGACCGGCGCGGTCGCCGCTGACGGACGTGGCGCGTCCTTGACCAGTTCGCGGTAGACGTCCAGCGTCCGGCGGCACATCTGGTCGATGCTGAGTTCGTCGGCGACGAACTGGCGGGCGCGGGTGGCGAGGCGTTCGCGGACATCCGTTTCCATCGACAGCGCCAGATCGAGCGCCCAGGCGAGTTCGTCGGGATTGTTCGGCTCCACCAGCCAGCCGGTCGAGGCCGGCATCACGGTTTCCGGCAGGCCGCCGGCATTGGTGACGATCACGGGCTTGCCCATGGCCTGCGCCTCGATCGCCACACGGCCGAAGGCCTCGGGGCCGATCGCCGGCAGAGTGACCACGTCGGCGAGCATGTAGGCCGCCGCCATGTCGTCGCAATGGCCGCCGAAATGCACACGGTCGGTCAGCCCCTTCCTGAGAATGTCGCGTTCGAGTTCCTTGACGTAGGAACTTGCCGGATCGAGATCGCCGACAATGAGAACGATGAAATCCCGTCGTTCCATGCGCATCATCGCGTCGAGCATCAGGAGATGCCCCTTGATTCGTACCACCCGGCCCGGCAGCATCACCACCTTGCGCTCGTAGCCCAGCTGCCACCGCTCGCTCAGCGCCGCCACACGGTGGCCGCGGACGATGGCCGGATCGAATGCCGCCAGATCGACCCCCCGGCGGATCACCCGCACCCGCGCCGCATCGACGCCGTAGACCTTCTGCACATGTTCGTGGACATAGTCGGAAACCGCGATCACGCGGTCGCCGGCGGTCATGATCGCGTTGTAGCGCTTCTTCAGCCAATGTTCATGGCCCTGATAGACGCCATGAAAGGTCGTCATGAACGAGATGCCGGCACGCCTTGCGGCAAACGCGGCGCTCCAGGCCGGTGCCCGCGAGCGTGCGTGGATGAGGCGTACATTGCGCGCTCGGGCGAGCTTTGCCAGGCGAACTGCGTTCGATGCGATCACAAGCGGATTTTTCGATGCCAGCGGCAGGGTCACATGTGTCGCGCCGGTCGCTGCGAGCTCGCGTTCGAGGCGACCGCCCGATGAGGCAACGACCGCGTTCCAGCCAGCTTCGACGAGGGCGCCGGCGATCTGCACCGTGCCGCGTTCGGCGCCACCGCTTTCCAGCGACGGCAGGACCTGCAGCACGGCCGGTCTGACCTGAGGTTGCATCAAGGGATTGCCTGTCGTCATGATTCGCTGCATTCCGTGCCGGTGGCCGTCGTGGCCGGGCCCGGACACCCGGTTTCACTGTGGCGGAAAACCCGCCATGATATGCCTGACGCGCTGCGTCCGTCAGGCGGAAACAGGCATCGAGAGCGATTGCCAAGGCGGCGGCTGGCGCATCTCCACCGGCGGGTGATCGGCGCTCGCCACCTTGCCTGTCGCGTGCTAGCACGATTATGGCAACAGACAAACCGGGGAGAAGTGTCAGGTGACCGGCGTGCCATCCATGCTCGATTGCGGAAACGGCAGGACGCTCGCCTATGAGCACTCTGCAGGCCATTCGCCGGAAATCGTCTTTCTCGGCGGCTATGCCTCGGACATGACCGGCAGCAAGGCGGTCTTTCTCGAGGCCCATGCGCGCCGCCTGGGACAGGCCTTCACCCGGTTCGACTATCGTGGCCACGGTCAGTCGCCGGGCGTGTTCGAGGAACATGTGATTTCCGAGTGGCGCGACGACGTGCTGGCGGTTCTGGATCATGTCGTGCAGGGCCCCTTCGTGCTTGTCGGATCGAGCATGGGCGGCTGGCTTATGCTGCTTGCCGGGCTCGTGCGCAGGGAGCGGTTGCGCGGTCTCGTCGGCATTGCCGCCGCGCCCGATTTCACGCAGAGACTGATGGAACCCGGGCTCAGCGACGCACAGCGTATCGAACTGGCGCAAAAGGGGCGTATCCTCATGCCGTCGGCCTATGGTGACCCCGTACCGCTCAGGCAGGGGTTTCTCGATGACGGTCGGAACAATCTTCTGCTCGGCTCGGTCATCGAAATCGACCGGCCGGTGCATCTCCTGCATGGCCAGCTCGATCCGGACGTGCCGTGGGAAACCTCGATCGACCTCGCCGCGGCGCTACGTTCGCCGCACGTCACGGTGGAACTGGTGAAGGATGGCGATCATCGCCTTTCCCGTGACGAGGATCTTCGTCGTATCGGCCATGCCGTCGACCGCATTCTGGATGCCTGCCTGTGACCCAGCGTTCCGTCCTGTTCCGCGAATTGCGTGCGCCCGAGCTTCGGGATCTGGCCCGCCCCGATACCGTGGTGATGCTTCCGGTGGCATCGATGGAGCAGCACGGGCCGCATCTGCCCGTCGGAACCGACAGCATGCTCGGCCATGCGGTGTGCGAGCGAGCGGCGAAGCTTCTTGTCGAAGAACGGCCGGCACTCGTCATGGACACAATCTGGACCGGCCTGAGCGAGCACCACATGGCGTTCGGCGGAACCGTGACGCTCGATTTCTCGACGTTTCACAAGCTCATTCATCACATCTGCCGGTCACTGCAACGTCACGGATTTCGCAGGATCGCGCTCATCAACAGTCATGGTGGGAATATTTCTGCCTTGCAAACAATAACCGAAGAAATCACCCGTGATCTCGACCTTCCCATTGTCACCGCAACTTACTGGACTTTGGCCCAACACTTGCTCGCTCCGCATCTTTTGACACAAAAAGGCATTCGACATGCTTGCGAGGCGGAGACGTCAATGGTAATGCATCTTTTCCCGGATCTCGTCGACCGTTCGGCTCTTGCCGCGGCGCGCTGTCCGGATGCCCGCGATCATCGGGCGGATGATACGGAGGATGGCTATCGTTGGTTGAGCTTTGCCGAAAAATCGCCGTCGGGAGCCCTGGGCGATCCGACGGTATCCACGGCAGGGCAGGGTGAAGTGCTGTTGGATATTGCCGCGGCGCATCTCGCTCGACGGTTGGCCGATCCTTCGTTCTGGGGTCCGCGAGCCGGCGACTGATCCGGCTGCGGTCTCAATCGGGACACAGGTCACATGGCATATTATGTCGGCGTCGATGCGGGCGCGAGCAATCTCAGGCTGCGTGTCGAGGATGAAGCGGGACAACTGGTCGGCGAAAGCTGGGGCCGACCCGCATCGCTGACGCTGGGTGCGGACCGGGCGGCGGCCAACATTCGCGATGCGCTCGTCAACGCACTGCTCGGGGCCAACGTGTCGATCGACCAGTGCATCGTCGGCTGCGGCATCGCCGGCGCCCGCCAGACGGGGCTCAAGCAACGTGTCTGCCAGCTTCTCGGTGACGCCGGTGCGATCAGCATCGTATCCGACACCTACATTGCTCTCCTCGGCGCCCATGGTGGTCGTCCGGGTGCGATGGTCGTGGTGGGAACCGGCAGTGCCGGTGTGAGTCTCGATCATGATGGCCGGATCCGCCAGGTGGGCGGCTGGGGACCGCTCGGCGGTGACGATGGCAGCGGTTGCTGGGTCGGCCGCGAAGCGGTGCGCGCCTGTCTGCGCCGCAAGGACGATCACCTTGCCTGCGATGAGGCCGACACGAAGTTTTTCATGGAGATCCTCGAAACCCTCGGCGGTCAGCACAACGCCATTCTCGACTGGCTGCGGCTGGCCACGCCGACGATCCTGGGCTCGCTCGCGCCCATGGTGTTCGATCATTCCGTGGCGGGTTCGCGTGCCGCGTTGCACATCGTTGATCGTGCGACGCTCGAAATGGAACGCCTGATCCGCCTCGCCAGTCTCGATGGCGAACTGCCGACCGCATTGACCGGCGGCCTGTCGCGGGTCCTTGCCGACAGACTAGCACCCGAGCCGGCATCATGGATCGTGGAGCCGCAAGCCGACCCGGTCGCCGGTGCCCTGCGGGTCGCGAGAGGCCAGGCACGCGCGGAGATCTATTCGGAGATCATCTAGTGCATCGATCCAGACAGATCATACGGATCTGTCTGGAAAAATTGATGCAAAAACAAGAAGCTGGTGCTTGGGTGGATGAACGAAGTGAATGCGCCTGAGCACTAGAGATGTTCCCGTCAGGTGGAACAACTGAACGAACAGGAAAGGCGGCGAAACAGATCGATGGAGCCGGTTTCCCTGTTTTCCTTGATCGGGAAACGCCAGCTGCGTGTTGACGATTTTCCTGCGGTTGCGCAACGTCGTGACAGCCGGTGAACGGCTGTCATGGGAAGGTCCTGAAGAGCTGAAGAGGGAGTGTGATCGAGGTGGGCATGCTCGAGGAGGCATGTGAGGCGCCGGCGGCGCTCGAACGCATGCTGGCATCCGATGGCGGGATCTATGACGAGATCGTCGCGCGGCTGAAGCGGTCGCCGCCGCCCTTCGCCTTTACCGTCGCGCGCGGCAGCTCCGATCATGCCGCCACCTATGCGGGTTTTCTCTTTGCCAGCCGTGCCGGCCGGGTGGTTGCGACCATGCCGCCGTCGCTCTGGACGCGGGCACGCTCCGATCTCCATCTCGAGGGTGCACTCGCCCTTGCCGTCTCACAGTCGGGACAGGGGCCCGATATCATCGAAACCGCCCGCTTCGCCCGCGAGCGCGGTGCGCTCGCAATCGCCATTGTGAACGATCCGGCCTCGCCCCTCGCAGAGGCGGCCGAATTCGCCCTGGACTGTCGAGCCGGCCCGGAGAGAAGCATTGCCGCCACCAAGAGCGTGATCTGTACGCTTGCAGTCATCGCCCGGCTCACGGCAGCGTGGACGGAAGATGCGAAGCTCGAGGATGCGCTGTCCAGGCTGCCCGAAGCGGTTGCAAGAGCCCAGGCGCTTTCCTGGGAACAGGGGGTGATCGATCTGTTCAGCGATGTTCCCGCCGGTTTCATCATCGGTCGTGGGCCGGGCATGGCGGTCGTACAGGAAATGGCGCTCAAGCTGCAGGAGCTGGCGGGTCTGTTCGCGATCGGCATGTCGTCCGCCGAGTTCCATCATGGCCCGAAGGCACTGCTCGGTCCGGGCGGACCGGCATTGTTGTTGCCGTCCGAATGGACCGGTGAGGAGCTGGAACGGCTCATCGAGCGGGCGGCGGGCGATCCGGCCATGAAGGTCGAAACCATCGGTCGATCGCCCTCCTTCCCGCGTCCCGAGCCGCTCCACCCCGATCTCGACCCGATTCTCGTGCTTTCGGCCTTTCACGGTGCCGCCGACGCGCTCGCCCGCAGCCGTGGCCTGAACCCGGACAATCCGGCCGGCCTGCAGAAGGTCACGAAGACACTGTGACGGACCGTCGAGCGAACCCTGTGTCTGTCGCTGCGCCTCCGTGCACGGTCAGTTGCGGGCGATGTCGACCATGATCTTGATTGCACCGTCCTCGCAGGCGGCGAGCATGGCGAACGCGTTGGGTACGCCATCGAGCGGCACGCGGTGGCTGATGAGCGTGGCCATGTCCACCCGCTGGTCCTCGATCAGCCGGAT
>JAGREZ010000214.1:16696-19819 GCA_020446285.1 Geminicoccaceae bacterium | reverse complement strand
CTCGAGTATGTCAACATACGTCCTATCGCGCCTTATCATGTTTCGCAACTCTTTGAAAGAGCGACATTATCGTCCTGTATGGCCTTGTCAGGCCCCGTGCACCGTCGCCCGGAACCGGGTCTGGCCCGAACCCCGGAAGGATACGGCCATTGCCACCAGAGTCAGTGAAGAACATGAACCCGGTACTCAATTCCATGACCGAGACGTATCCGGCCTCGGGGGCGTGGTTGGGAAAAACAGTTCCTGATTGTGCGGAGCGTCACAGCAGCCCTGATTGCTTGAAAATTGATGGTCCCCGCTGGGAGAATCGAACTCCCACGCCCGAAGGCCTCCGATTTTAAGTCGGATCTGTCTACCGATTCCAGCAAGCGGGGTGAAATCCGGATGTTCAGCTTATCTTCAATTCTCTCTTCAAACAACTCGATCGGGCCAGATAGTAAGATGAAATTCTTATCACGGCTCCGAGCCAAAAAAAATGGACCGCAAGCAAGCTCGCGGCCCAAATTTAATAGGGAGGAAACGCCTCAAGTCGGGTGTCACGGGGAATACCCATGAACACGAGAACGAATATAACCCAAAAGTTGAATATCCTAAAGGAGTATCGTGTAAAAATTTATGAAATATCATTGCAAATTTGCGATTCAGGTATGTCGCGACCGGGGCAGAAGCCCGAGCGGCAAGGCTCAGTCAGCGACCGCCGGAAACGTCAATGATCGTGGATGTGACACGCCTGGGGCGCTTTCACGGGAAACGCCGCGTTGTTCGAGACATGGTGCGCGGCACCTGCGAGCTGGTCTTCCATGTCGGTCACTATCTCAAGATCCGCAATGTCGACCTGACCGATCCGCTTCGGCCTCTCCGATCCGGACAGCCACTACCACATACCACTCCTCGTTTCCCCCTATGGGTACTCGACCTATCGCGGTTCATGATTGCGTTCATGTCATCGACCGGCGATTCGCGAGTCCGCGTTTTCATGTTTTCATCGAAGCGCAAAATGCACTAGGTTCCCCCAAAGCCAGCCGGCGTGGCTCAATTGGTAGAGCATCCGCCTTGTAAGCGGGGGGTTGCGGGTTCAAGTCCTGCCGCCGGCACCACCGAGATCAGATCATTGCGGACCCTTTCGAACCGGATCGAGGATGCGCGGTTGTTTCGTCGACCGGAAAACACCCCGCTTCCGCGAAGAAACGGGGTGTTCGAGGCTTGCTTGTTGCGGGATGGCTGGTCGTCAGTCGGTTCTGGCACCGCCATAGCCACCAACCACGGTCGATATTCCGCCGGTGAGGGTGAATTCACCGCCGATCTCGTTCTGCTCCGGACCGAAGAAGCGACCTTCGCCGAAACCTGTATGACCGGCACTCGACGAGAAATTGCCTCCGGCGAAGCGGCCGGTGTTTCTGTTGAGGCCCATGTCACCGGTGGTAATCGTCAGGCTGGCATTTTGCGCCGCATTGGTGAGGTCCATCGAACCTGAAATCGTGCGCGCCGCGAAATCGACGTTCGCAGTCATGCTGCCAGTGTAGAGGCCCTGGGCGTTATTATCCAACTGCACCTCGATGGCGGTGGCGCTGCCGGCATAGGTGGCCGTGCCGGTCGCCGGCAATGATGTCTCGGCGCCGCCGAAATAGCCGGCAGCGTTGACCACATTCGCGACCTCGTTGTTGAGCGCCGCTTCGATGTCGCCTTCGGCCCAGACGCCGAACCCGGTATAGTTGAGCCCCTTTGCGGCGCTGTTGGCGATCAGGACGACATCGCCCTTGGTGTAGACGTTGAATCCGTCATAGCTGCTGGCGGGTGCGACATCGAACGTCTCGATATCGCCTCGACCGGTAACGCGGATGGTGGGCACGAAGGTCTCGTCGAAGAGTACGTCCGTTGACGCGCCGGTGACGGATGTGCCGCCATTGCCGGTCGTGACGTCGGCGAGAAAATTGATCGGTGGCAGGGCCTCGCCGGCCAGCGATCCACTGTCGCCGCCACTATCGCCACCACCGACAGGTGCGACGCTTCCGTTCCCGCCGCCTCCACCGCCGCTACAGGCTGTAGCACCGATTGTTGCGAGCACGCAAAGTGCAACACGTCGAACATGAGACATATGACCATCCTCCACAGGGTTTGTATAGTTTGTCAAACAAGGTAAACGGATTTGGGAACCGGGTAGCAGAGGACTGTATCGCTGGCGAAAAAAATCGAACATGGTAAATACCATGATGCAAATCAATTCCATCGCCGAACAATTTTCATATTTTTGTCGGTTCTGGCTTTGTTGTTTCAACACTTTCCCGATTTATTGAAGGCAAGATTCTCGCAACCTGTGGTCGATCGCAGGCCTTCGGATCCGGTGGCGTCCTTTCCTTTCTTGAGGCTCGGTCAGCGACCGCCGGAAACGTCAATGATCGTGGATGTGACATAGGAAGCCTGATCGGAGAGCAGCCAGAGGACGGCTTCGGCGACTTCTTCTGTCGTGCCGGAACGACCGATGGGCACGGACGGGCCGAAACGGCCGAGCCGATCCTCGATTCCAGTATCCCGCTGCATGTCGGTGTCGATCAGTCCCGGACGTACGCCATTGACCCGTACGCCATCGCCGGCCGCTTCACGGCCCAGACCCGCGGTCAGCGTGTCGATCCCGCCCTTGGCCGCGGCGTAGGGAATGAAGCCGCCCGTGCCGAACAGCGGTGCGGCCCGCGAGGAAATGTTGACGATCGCACCGCCGCTGCCGCCGCGCGAGCGGGACATGCGTCGCACCGCCTCGCGATTGGCGATGATATGCGCCGTCAGATCGGTGTCGAGAATTTCGCGGATGGTCTCGACGGCGATGTCGACGAGTGGCGCGCCCTTGTGGATGATGCCGCTGTTGGAGACGAACGCATCGACCTTGCCGATCGCTTGCTCGGTCTCGTCGAACATGCGAACGATCCGGGCGGGATCGGAGGTGTCGGCCTGAATGGTCACGCCACGACGCCCGAAGGCTTCGACATCACGCAGAACCGCTTCGGCGCGTTCGCGCTGGCGGTTATAGACAATCGCGACATTGTAGCCGCGCTCGGCGCCGAGCCGGCATATGGCGGCGCCGATGCCCCGGCTGCCTCCGGTCACGAGCAGTGTTCGCGCCATGCCGAT
>JAGREZ010000214.1:14353-16606 GCA_020446285.1 Geminicoccaceae bacterium | reverse complement strand
TCGACGAATTCCATCGGCTCGTCGAACGGATTGGCCGCCCGATGCCAGGTCTCGACCGGGATGTGGACATGATCCCCGACGCCGTGGTCGCTCGTGTCCTCGCCGATGGTGACACGCGCCTTGCCGGCGACGATCACCCAGTGCTCGCTGCGATGGTGATGCAGCTGCAGCGACAGCACGCCACCGGGGGTTACCGATATGCGCTTGACGATGAATCCGTCGCCCGTCTCGAGCACTTCCCAGCGCCCCCACGGACGGTTGTCGCTCTCCCCGCGACTGTAGCGGACCTCGGCCATGGAAAACTCCCTCCTGCCTTCGTTCTTCCCAGAGATGGCCAAACCTAGCCTCCCGCCGTTCCATCGTCATCAGCCGAGTGCGCCATGATATGTACCCGGGGTGGAGGGAATGCCGAGGTTCCGGGGGTTAGAAACGGATTCTCAGGACGAGCCTGTGGCTCAGGAGATCGTCGCGGACGTCCAGTTGATAGCCGATATGGGTCTGTCTTCCGTCGGCAAGGTTCTGTTCCGCACCCAGGGCAAGCCGCAACCCGAATGCGTCCGGTTCCAGCACTCTGGTTTCAAAGTCATCGCCACCGCCGGCGAATGACGATGTGATCTTCTCGCCGCCGGCCATGACGTCGTGGCCAATGCCGATATCGCCCGTGAACGACAGGATATCGGTGGAATGATAGACGATCCTGCCTGCACCTTCGAGGATCAGGCTGTCGGCATCGTTGCGATCGACCTCGAGATTCGCCCCGCCCGCTCCCGATTCACTGTAGTTCTCGGTCTGCGCATGGGTGTACGCGGCGTTCATTTCGGGAATGACGGAAAGTCTGTCGTTCAGGCGGAATTTTCGCCCGATCGTGATGCCGGCCGTGGTGTGCCAGCTCGAATAGTCCGCCCGGGCAGTACGATCGAGTGTGGCGAAATCGATGCGGCGTTCACTGTCGTTTCGATTGTAGGCAATCCCGGCCATGGTACCGAGATAGGTTTCTTTCGCGGTCTCGTAGACCGAATAGGCAGTGGCCTGCCAGCTGTCGATGGCGATGCGGCTTTGCGATGTACCGCGGCCATCGTATCTGGCGCGACTGTAGGAAAGTGCCCCGCCCGCGAGCAGCCTGTCGGAAAGACACATGTCGTGGCCCGCGGCGATGCCGGCGCTGAAGCCGTCGAAACCGGAGATGCGCCTGCGTTCCTGTTGCAGGTGGCGGACGCCGAAGGGATCGATCCAGCTGTTCGCGCCGGTCGTGCAGGGCTCGTTTGACGGGGATCGTTTCCTCATTCGATCCTGAACCGTGCGGTTGGCGCCGGTCTGCGCAGTGACGATATTGAGCAGCGCGCCGCCGCCATTGACCGCCGGCACCATCTGGCTGGCGGCCTCGACAAGCTGCTGGTTGGTGCTCAGAGCATTGAGCGCATTGACATAATCCTGAAGCCCTTCGGGAATCGATTCGCTTTCGATCATCTCGTCGAGTGTATTCCCGATTCCCTCGTTGCCGCCCCCCTGCTGCCTGCCAAGGATCTCTTCAACACTGCTGCTCGCGACGTCGAGGTCGATGGCGTTCGCATCGACCACACCGATGAAATTCAACAAGGCACTGTTGTCGATGACGGCAATGGCGGCGGGTGCGAGCAGCGTCGTCGATTCGAGGACGCCCTCCAGGCGCAGGCCATGATGAAGCTGGCCATCCGGTTGCACCTCGACGCGAAGGTTCTGCGATCCGGAAAGATCGGCCGTGCCCGATACCAGCAACCGGCCATAGTCGCTGCCGCTCGTCGCATTGATGGCGAGCGTGGATCCGGCAAGCTGGGTATAGTCGCCGGTCACATTGACGCTGTTGCCCGCCAGCGCGAGTTCGCCCGCATTGGCGAAGCCCGAGGCTGTCCTGATATCGCTGGCGATGTTGAGTGTATTGCCGGCCGTCAGGTCCAGCGTTCCGACATCGAAGCTGCCTTCGGCGGTGAAATCGGCGTCGATGGTGACGCTGGAGCCGGCATCTCCGGAAATGTCGCCTGCGACCCTGGCCTCATCGCCGGTGATGCGCAGCCGGCTGTTCGCGAGGATGACGTCACCGTCGAGGATGCCGGAATTCTCGAACCCGATGGGGGCGGCGGAGTTGACCACCCGGATCGCCGCCGTGTCGCCGGCGATGGTTCCGGTGTTGGTCACGCTGCCGGCGCCTGTGAGATTGTCGATATCCAGCCCGACATCCGCGGCGTTGATCGTTCCACTGTTCACGACAGTGCCCGC
>JAGREZ010000214.1:14029-14236 GCA_020446285.1 Geminicoccaceae bacterium | reverse complement strand
AGCTGGCCGGTCACGGTCGAACTTCCGCCGATGCCTATTCCATTGGCGACCGCATCGATGGTTCCGGCATTTTCGATAGTGCCGCCGACGGTTCCGTTGCTGTCGACGAGAATTCCGACCCGCGCCGAGGTGATGGCAGCTTCCGTGCCGTTGACGATATCGCCGTCGACGGTGCCGCTGTTCTGCACGGCGATGCCATCGAGGTTC
>JAGREZ010000214.1:13340-13972 GCA_020446285.1 Geminicoccaceae bacterium | reverse complement strand
TGGATGCCGTAATCGCCGGCCGTCAGGAATCCGCTGTTGGCAAGGTTGCCGCCGATGCTCGTGCTCGCGCCGACGAGATTGATGGTGTCGCCATCGAAGGCGGCGATCGTCCCCTGATTGTCGATGTCACTCGCGACCGTCGACTGGTTCACGACGATACCGTCATTGGTGGCATCGATCCTGCCCGTGGCCCGGTTGATGACATGACCGTTCACGGCACTGGTCTGGGTGACGGCGATGCCATTGTTTGCGGACGCCAATTCACCGGAGTTGACGATATCGCCGTTCAGTGTTGCGGTGTTGACGATGCCGACAGCCGCCTGTGTCGTGCTTTCGATCCGTCCCGCATTGGTGATCGACCCGTCGAGTGAGGCATTGATGGTGACAAGAACGCCGAAATTGCGGCCGCTGATGAACCCTGTGAACGCGTTGTCGATCCCGCCGCCGGCGGTGGCGCCGTTGGAAATGCCGATGCCGGCATCCGACTGGCCGATGATCGAGGCGCTGTTGGTGATGCCGCCGGCAAGGGTGGTTGACGCATCGCGAATGGCGATGCCGCGCCCCGTGCCCGTGATATTGCCGGAATTCCCGATGCCGCCGGTGATCGTACTGCCGCCCGCGGCGAGAATGGC
>JAGREZ010000214.1:0-13234 GCA_020446285.1 Geminicoccaceae bacterium | reverse complement strand
TCGATCCCGCCGGCAGCGCCATTGATGTTGATGGCGTAGAGGCCGGAGAAATCCAGACCGCCTGTCTCGTCGATCCTGACACTCTCGCCAGCGTCCAGAAGGCAATTGTCGGCGGAACCCTGAGCCGCGGTGATCGTGTTTTGCGAGTTCGGGCAGAGATCGGCGGAACTGGCATGGCCGTTCCAGATGCCGAGCGCCAACGGTATTGCAGTCAGGATGCGGAAAAGAAAACCGATGTGTTTGCGATAAAAACCATTTCTTGTCGTGATGAAATGCAAATACACGCAGACCTCGACATTCAGTGGTCATATCGAAGTCGGTTATGATAGGTTTCCTTGGTGAATATGTCTAACAAATAGGAAGGAAAATTCGAATATCAGAGATTCATGACCATGAATTACAGTATTGTTATTGTAATGATTCCTTCTTTTGCGAGAATGCGGCGATTTCCATGCTTGCCTGCACCAGCTCGCCGACCTCGGCGGTGCCGGAGCGTTCGGTGGCGAGTGAGATGCGGTCGATGATCATGACCGGTTCGTTGCTCTCGACCTTGTGAAGGATTTCACGCAGGCCGGTCATCGAAACGATGAAATCGATCCGCGCACCGATCTGCACGAAGGGATCGGCGTCACGCCCCTGCAGGACCTGGGTCTGGCTGATCGTGCCGCCGGCGGACTCGACGATGCCCGTGAGCGCACCCTGCAATTCCGCACCGGCAAGGGCCGCTGTGTCGCCATGCAGGAGAAGGGCCGCGAGCGGGCTCGTGCGTTCGAGCAGGCGGACTTCGGCAAGCAGGTCCTCGCGGGTCGAGATGCGCTGCTCGAGCCCGGCGATGCGCTGTTCGATGGTTTCGAGTTCGGCTTTCTGGCGCGTGATCCGGTCATAGGGAAACCATACGAGCGCACCCAGTACGGCAAGCAGGAGCAGACCGGCGACGATGGTGCGGCTGTTGCCGTTCACTGCGGCGTCTCCTCGTCTTCACCTTCCGCATTCCCGCTCCGGTCCAGACGGGCGGCGATGGAAAAGGCGTCGACCTCGACCTCGCTGTCGCCGACGAGCATGGTCTGACGGGTGCTCGGCGAGCGGAATTCGGCTCCGGACAGGTGATCGGCAGCTTCGATGATGCCAAGCAGCGAGGATGCGTCGGGTGAGTAGCCGTTGGCGGCAAGCTCCTCGCCATCGATCGAAAGGCGGGTGAGCCACACATCGCCCGGAACGATCGCGCTCAGTTCGTCGATGACCGCGAGTGTGGAAGGAAGCGACCGCTTGCGCCTGTAGATATAGTCGGTCTCGCCGCGCAGCGCCTCGATCCGGGAATGCAGGTCGGGAACATCCGCCAGCCGTTCGGCAAGCGCCGACGCCAGTCTTTCGCGCTCGCTGATCACCCGGTCCTGCTGCCAGTAGCGATAACCGAGAAAGCCTGCGGTGACGAGGCCCAGAAGAACCACGACCGCGAGCGCCGCCGGCAATGACCGCGAGGAGCGCTCGAACGGCACCCGCTGACGCAGGTCGTAGCGCGGATCGGTATAGGGGTCGGTGCCGGCGAGATCGACCGAATGCACGGAAAGGCCGATCGCCGCGATCGTTTCCAGCGCCTCCTCGACGATCCGCCTGGGAACGACGGTAACCTCGATCTCCATCTGTCCATTGTCGAGCCGGGCAAGTGGCCGTGCGTCGAAATGGACCTGATGTTCGCTCCAGGGGGTGAGCATGTCGAGGCGATGGGCGACGACCGCGCGCAGCTCGTTGCCGCTCAGCTGGGGCAGGATGTCCGTACAGCGCACGCCCTTGTCCGCCGAAAGACGCAGAACGACCGGCAGATCGCCTTCGCCGATCTCGCGCAGGATCATCTCCGAGTGCGTGTCGAGCCGTTCGCCCAGTTCCCGTGCAATCTCGATCGAGCCGAGATCGGCCGTCTTCCTCGGCGTCTTGCGAACGAACTCGACATGCCCGCCGTCAAGGATGGCGAGGATGCAGGAACGAAGCGGCTGCTCGACGCGCGCTCTGGGAAGGATACCCTCCATCTCCAGCCATCGCCGTGATCCCTCCAACGATACGGTCTCCCATGCTCGGTCCGTGGTCACCGCGGCAAATGCCAGCCCTGATAGTCCAGTATCTCATAGTCCCGTCCGGGAGACGCCGGACTGGTCCAGACGACAGCGCGGGTCCGGCGCGTATATCCGCCATCGACGACGGCTTCAATGTCAACCCTATAGAGCCCTGCCGCGTCGGTTGTGAAGGGTGGAGTTTCGTTCGCCTCTTCTTCAATCGGGCCGGTGGGCACATCGAGGCCGAGTGCCAGATCCTTTGCGCGCATCACCGGCGCCGCGATCGACGCGAGCCCGATTTCGGCATTGCCGCCATGCACTCCGGAAATCTCCGCGATTCGTGCCGCCACATCCGCCGGCATGCCAAGGACGAGGCGCAGTTCGTCGACATACCGGAAGGGGCCGTCACCGGGTCCGTAGCCGAGATCCGCCCGGTGATACTGGTCGCGTTCGGCCCCCTGTGCACGCCGGAGATCGTTCTCGTCGCGCCAGTCGAGGATCGCGTCGGCGATCCGCGCGGCTTCCTCGCGATCCTCGACGGAAGCCGCCGCGAGCCCGCCAATGAGTTCCTCGGGCGCCGCATTCAGGTCGATACGACCGGACTCGGGGCTGACCCGAACGTCGACGGCGACATCGCCGAAGGTCAGTTTCAGTTCGCCGACGGGTTCGAAGCCGCTCGTACGCAGCTTTTCGACGGCGACCTCGAGGGCGCTGTCGAGGGCGATCCCGGCACGCAGGCGCGAAAGCTCCACACGGGTATCCAGCACGATTTCATTGCGGCTGGTCGACAGGCTTGCCGTGAGAACCGTGATTGCGGTGATGAGCCAGAGGACGAAGACCAGTGCTGCGCCGCGCTCGCCATCTCCGGACATTGCCTTCCGCACCCTTTCGCCCCCCGCGCTCACAGGAGCCCGCATCCCGAACGGGGCGCATTCTCGTTCTGGCTGGCGCAATCCGGAGGCGATGTCAGTCGCGTGCGGGCAATGACCGGGGGCCGCTGCGGATCGTTGAAATCGAGGCGAACGGCCAGCGGCAACCGCCGTTCCTCCTCCCAGTGATCTTCCCAGCGGGGGGACTCGTCGACATCTTCCGCCTGACGCAGATAGGAGAACTCCGCGCCGCCGAGATCGTCGAACAGGAGCCGTTCGGTTATCTCGCCCGTCGGCTCGAGCGTGACTTCGTCGGGTGCTGCGGGAGAGATCCGGACCAGCAGTTTCGAACCTCCCTCTTCAATGACGAATTCGCTCAGAACGAGGGCTGTTCCATGTTCGTAGCGCGGGCGAAGGGCAAGAAAGCGGAACGAATCCCGGTCTCCCCTGAAGGCCACTTCGTATTCGCCCGCATCGCCGAGATCGAGATAGAGCGCGCCGCCGATGCGGTCGGCAAGGAACGAGCGGGCCAGCGTCTCTTCGAAAACCGCTTCGGCATGGCGGCCCACCGTATCTCCGGCACGGGCGAAGAGCCGGCTGCTCGACCCGACGAGTGCGACGATGACACCGAGAAGAGCGAGCGAAATCAGCACCTCGACCACGGTCAAGCCGTTCTCGTGTCCTTGCCGGTAGCGGGATCCATGCCTGTGTGTCCTGCTCATGGCTGCGCTCCGGGTGCGAGGCGCAGGCGAATGATGCCTTCGAGCGAGAGTTCGCCGCCGCGCTCGTCCTCGAGTGTCATGCGGATCCGGCGAAGCGGCGGTGTTCCCGACAGGCCGGCAATGGGCCCCGTCTCCTCCTCGATCGTGAGCGAGACGTCTTCGGGCCAGTCAAAGGAGATCGCCTCCTCCTCGATGGAGCCCTGCAGGCGCAGGTCGGTGAAGGCGGCATCGGCGAGAGCGGCGAGACGCACGAGGCGCTCGCGCGAGCCGGTGGTCGCCACGGCATCGCCGACGATTCGATAGGCGGTCGCCATCGACAGGCCCAGAATCGTCAGGGCTACCAGAAGTTCGAGAAGACTGAATCCGCCATCCCTGCGCCGCATGTCATTCATCATCGGCAA
This sequence comes from Geminicoccaceae bacterium, assembly GCA_020446285.1. GTDB lineage: Bacteria > Pseudomonadota > Alphaproteobacteria > Geminicoccales > Geminicoccaceae > JAGREO01. The sequence continues at coordinate 9,194 of JAGREZ010000214.1, read as the reverse complement.
GGCCGATCCGGCCCGTGAGCCAGTCGACCGAGATCCGCCGTTCCTCGCCGTCGCGCCGGAGCACGAGTTCAGCACCCGAGCTCGCGCCGTTGGGCAGAAGGGTGAGCGGGCCATCATCAAAACCCTCGACGCGGATGGCCGACGGTACGATCCTCACGAGATCGTCGCTGCCGACTTTCTGCGGGATGCCGCTCGTGAGCGCTTCATGACGCATGCTGCGCAGATGACTGACGAGGGCCGCGGCGGCATCATCGATGCTTGTGCGACCGAGTGCCGCAATGCTCGGATAGACCATGGCGGTCAGCATTCCGAGCAGCACCATCGCCACGATCAGCTCGATGAGCGTGAAGCCGGCCTCATTCCTTCCAGCTCGTGACATCGCCCGCCTCGCCATCGCCGCCGGCAACACCATCGGAGCCCCATGAGGCAAGATCGAAATCACCATGATCGCCGGGAGACTTGTAGTCATAGGCGTTGCCCCATGGATCCAGCGGAATGCCGGATGCGTCGAGATAGGGGCCATTCCAGCCGCGCACACCACCGGGTGCGGCGATCAGTGCGGCAAGACCATCGCCGGTCGGCGGGTAGGAACCTGTGTCGAGGCGGTAGAGATCGAGGGCCTGCTTCATGCCGTCGATCTGCAGGCGGGCCGTATCGCTCTTGGCGCTTGAAAGGTAGCCGAGTACGCGCGGACCGACGAGCGCGCCGAGCAGGCCAAGTATGACGAGCACGACGAGAATTTCGACAAGCGTGAAACCGCCTTCACCGCGCCTGCGGGAACAGCTGTCCTGAGTGCAGGTCATTTGCTTTCTCAACACGACCTCGTTGATGCAGGGAGGGGGGGACTCTCGGGAGAAATTACCAACTGGAATACACTATCAGTTGAAAATTTCCAGCCGTCTTCTCTCGCCGGACGCTTCGAGATCAAGTGACCGCTCGCGCACCTCGACCACTTTCCAGCCGGCTATGCTGTCGCCGGGCCGGATGGCCTGGACGAAATCGTCACTCTCGCGGGTGATGAGCGCCAGAGTTTCGCCAGCACGCTTGAGCGACCCCACGAAGGCGATGGAGGGATCCAGCGGGCCGGCGGGTTCGTCCGTGCCGGCCGCCGGCTCGATTTCGGATACATACTCGATGGCAACCATTACCGGTTCGGATGGACGGCGCATCGGCGAAAACAGCGGGCGCTCGACCATCGCGACAAAGCTGTCCGCCGGCGGGAGCAGGCTGTCGGCGGCGTCGACGCCCGGCAGATCCGGAACATCGAGCAAACGTCCGGGTGCATTCGGCATGATGCGCGGGGGCGAAGCGGCAACGGCCACCCTGTTGGTGTGCTGTTGCTCGGTCAACAGCACGAATCCGAGGGCAAACAGACCGCCGACTGCCACGAACTTGCTGACGGGATGCCAATCCTTCACGCGTATTGCCCAGACCTGTTCTAGAACGGAACCGACCGTCAAGGTGCTCGCAACGACCGGTCAGGCTGACCGCGCGAAGCGAGCGCGCCCGACAGAATCCACCAACTGGCGGATCTCGTCAACCTTGGCCTCATTACTTTCGGCAATCCGGCCATTTCCCAGCCACAGGGAATTCTCGAATCCGACACGAATATCGCCGCCGAGACAGGCGCTCATCGTCAGGCAGGCGGTCTCTTCCCGACCGAATGCGCAGACCATCCAGCGGCCGGTGGGCGCACCGATGCCGCTGCTTTCATACGCGGCCAGATAGTCCATGAGCGCCCGTGGCTCGACAGCCTCGCCCGCATCGAGATAACGGCCGAGAACGAAAATGACCGATGGTGCATCGCCCGCAACGATGCCGCGCCTGCACAGATCGTGAAAACGCCTGATCTCGTCCGGGGAATAGAGGATGAATTGCGGCTCGATCTCCCGTTCATGCAGCCAGGCGAGAAAGGCTGCGGCTTCGCTCTCATGCGCTTCGTCCGGAATGATCTCGCGGATCGCCAGCGAAACCTCGTCCGGGCGAATGTCGCGCACGGCCTGCATCTGCTGTACGGGGGTGTAGCGTCCGACGGCTTCGGTGGTGATCTGGATGCGCATGGACGATCCGACCGCACGGCGTACATGGGTCATGTAACTGTCGTAGACATGCTTGGCGAGGGTGTGCCTTCCCTTGCCGTCGCGCGCGTGGAGATGGATCGAATCGGCGCCCGCCTCGCGACAGGCGGCGGCCGTCGCCGCAACCTCCACCGGGGTCATCGGCAAGGCCGGATGATCCGCCTTCGTCCGCCGTGCGCCGTTGGGAGCAACCATGATGCGGCAGGGACGGTCCAGATCAGGCCGCATCCGTTTTCGCTCCGGCGAGTGCCGTATCGATGGCGCGACCGAGTTTCCCGACCAGCTCGTCGATCTGTCCGTCATTGATGATGAAGGGCGGGGCGAGGAGAACGTGATCGCCATTGCGTCCGTCGACCGTGCCGCCCATGGGATAACAGATGAGCCCCTCTTCGACTGCGGCCTTCTTGATTCGCGCGTGCAACGCCAGCGCCGGATCGAACACCGCCTTGTCCTGCCGGTCGGCTACGAGCTCGATGCCGCGGAACAGGCCGCGTCCGCGAATATCGCCGATATTGGGATGGTTGCCGAAGCGTTCATGCAGGGCCGCTTCCAGCCTGGTGCCCATTTCGACGACGCACGCCAGCAGGCCATCCTCCTCGATGACCTTCTGCACGGCAAGTGCCGCGGCACAGGCGGTCGGATGGCCCATATAGGTGTGACCGTGCTGGAAGAAGCCCGATCCGTTACGGATCGCATCGCCGATGTTCCTGCTTGCAAGGGTCGCGCCGACGGGCTGATAGCCGGCGCCGAGGCCCTTGGCGATGGTGATGAGATCGGGTGTGACGCCGTCATGCTCGCAGGCGAAGAGATGTCCGGTTCGCCCCATGCCGCACATCACCTCGTCGAGGATGAGCAGAATGCCGTGGCGGTCGAGGATCTCGCGAATACGGCGAAAATAGCCCGGCGGGGCCGGAACCGCGCCGAGTGTGGCGCCGACCACCGGTTCGGCGATGAAGGCGAGGACGGTTTCCGGTCCGACCGCTTCGAGGTGGTTTTCGAGTTCGCTCGCGAGCCGGTCGACGAACGCCGCTTCGCTCTCGCCATCGCGCTGTTCGCGGTAGGCGAAGGCGGGGGTGAGATGATCGGCATCCATGAGGATGGGCTCGAACTGGGCGCGCCGCCACTGATTGCCGCCGACGGCGAGCGCGCCGAGTGTATTGCCGTGATAGCTCTGCCTGCGGGCGATGAAGCGGCGCCGCTGCGGCTGGCCGATTTCCAGATAATACTGGCGGGCGAGCTTGAGCGCCGCCTCCACCGCCTCCGAGCCGCCGGAGACAAAATAGACGAGATCGATGCCGGCAGGGGCTCTCGCCACGAGATGATCCGCGAGTTCCTCGGCGGCATCGGTGGAAAAGAAACCCGTATGGGCGAAGGCGATGGCGTCGAGCTGCGACCTGATCGCATCGATCACCCGCCTGTCGCTGTGGCCGAGACAGGAAACCGCGGCGCCACCCGAGGCGTCGAGATACCGCTTGCCGGTGCTGTCGATGATATAGGCCCCGTCGCCACCGGTTGCCCGTGGATAGTTCTGGCGAAGATTGCGGTAAAAGACGTGGCTCATGAGCTCCCTCCCCGACGGCAGCGGGCATCCCTGCGACGGTGCCCGGTATTATCGGCGGAATTTCCGTTTCAGAATGCCTTGTAATCCGGCAATTCGGTGTCGACCGTGGTCGTCAGCTCCTCATCGAGCTGCCTGAGAAGATCGTTGATGAGTGCCTCGGCCACCGCATCCCGCTCGATCACATCGAGCCCCTCGGGTACCGCGCGGGTGCGCGCGACCTTGATATCGGCGAATGCCCGCTCTTGTCCAAGACCGTCCCTGATGACGAGACGAACGACGATACCGGCTTCGAGATCGGCGTCAGGCTCGCGCACGAAAAAGCCGGTGAAGCCACCCGTGGTTTCGCGCTGCCGCTCGATCAACGAGGCTTCTGTGACGGTCGCATCGAGCCAGCCGTCACCGCCTCCGGCGAGCAGCCGCTTGCCGAGGAACGTCTTGGCCGCCTCGCCGAGCCGGGCGCTGCGGCGGCGATCCTTGAAATTGCCGGCGGCCGGCGGTGCTGCCTCCATCGTCTCGCGAACCTCGCTGACGGCGAAGGTGATCGGCGCGCGACTGCTGGTGGTGACCGCCGGTTCGATCGTCTCCGGCGAGGTGCAGGCGGCGAGAATGGCCGCCAGTGGCAACAGCCATGCAAGCGGACGGGAGCGGTTCATTGCCTGGTATCCCCGTTCATGATTTCATCCAGTCGGGCATTGTCGATCGTGTAGCTTTCGCTGCAGAATTCGCAGGTCACCTGTACGCATCCCCGGTCGTCACGCATATCGTCGAAATCCGCAATCTCGAACGTGCGAAGCATGTTCTCTACCCGTTCGATGCTGCAGGAACAGGCAAAGTCGAGGTCGAGCGGTTCGAACACCCGCACGCCATCCTCGTGGAAAAGCCGCATCAGCAGATCGTCCAGCGACAGTGCCGGATCCACGAGTTCGTCGTCGCGCAGCGTTTCCAGCAGGAGCATCGCCCGCTGCCAGTCCTCCTTGCGTTCGTCCGCGCTCGCTTCGACCGGTCCATCCCCCGGCATCGCCTGGACGATGACAGCACCACCGCGCCAGCGGCCATCTCGCGGATCGAGGCGGACCGCCGAGCGGATGCCCGTCGGGACCTGTTCCGATTGCTGGAAATAGGCGAGCATGGCTTCCTGCAGCGTTCGACCGCCGAGTTCGACGATGCCCTGATAGACCTGCCCGCCCGCGCGGCTCTGGTCGACCGTGAGTGCCATCACGCCCTTGCCGAGCAATTGCGCCAGTCCGACCGGATCCTCGCCACCCGTCGCCTTCACGCCGGCGGCGTCGAAACTCGCATGTCCGCGCATTTCGCCCGCATTGGAGACATCGGCGACCATCAGGCTGACCGGACCATCGCCGCGCAGCTGCAGGCTGAATGTGCCCTCGAACTTGAGCGCGCCGGCAAAACCGGCCGCAAGCACCATCAGTTCGCCGAGCAGCGGCGACACGGTGTCGGGATATCCGTGCGAGCCGAGGACCCGGTTGATGACGGCGTCGAGCCGCACCGCCCGGCCGCGAAGGCTGGAACGCTCGATCTGGAACGGCCGAAGCGTGTCGATGAAGGGTGTTTGCGCAGGCATGAGGCGACCTTAGCAGCTTGCCCGGGCGGGGGCGAGACCGTCTCGCCGTAGCGGTGCGATCAGCTCTTTTCCAGGCACCACGCAATGATCGCCTTTTGCGCATGCAGGCGGTTCTCCGCCTCGTCGAAGACCACCGACTGCGGCCCGTCGATCACGGAACCGGTCACCTCTTCGCCGCGATGTGCCGGCAGGCAGTGCATGAACAGCGCATCGCTTCTGGCATGACGCATCAATGTGTCATCGACGCGGTAGGGTTCGAGAATGCCGTGCCGGCGTTCGGCATCGCGGTCACCCATCGATACCCAGGTATCGGCGACCACCGCGTCGGCGTCGGCGACCGCTTCGAGCGGATCGGTGGTGACATGGATGCGGCCCTGACGCTCGCGCGCCCATTCGAGATCCGAACGCTGCGGTGCCAGCTCCTCCGGCCCCGCCAGCCTGAGATCGAAGCCGAAGCGGACGGCGGCATGAATGAACGAGCGGCCCATATTGTTGGCGATATCGCCGACATAAGCGATGCGCCGGCCGCGCACCGACCCTTTCTTCTCGCGCACGGTCAGCATGTCGGCCATGAGCTGGCAGGGGTGACTGTCGTCCGTGAGACCGTTGATGACCGGCACCGTCGCATGATGGGCGAGATCTGTGAGCTTCCTGTGGGCGTCGGTGCGGATCATGATGACATCGACATAGCGCGAGAGCACACGCGCGGTATCGGCGATGGTCTCTCCCCGGCCCATCTGCATTTCCTTCGAGGACAGCATGATCGCGTGGCCGCCAAGCTGCTGGGCGGCGACCTCGAAGGAAACCCGCGTGCGGGTCGAGGATTTCTCGAAGATCATGGCCAGCGTCCTGCCGGCCAGCGGTCTGCTTGCGTCCGAACCGGCCTTCATGGCCGCCGCACGGTCGAGAATGCCCTCGAGCTCGCCGCCATCGATGTCGCTCAGATCGAGAAAATGCCTCATGTCGTCATGGCCCGGCAGCTTTCCCCGATCATGTCGATCGCGATGTCGATTTCCTCCTCGCTGATCGTCATCGGCGGCAACAGGCGGACGATATTGTCGGCGGCGGGAACGGAGAGCAGGCCATTCTCGCGCAGTTTCGCGCTCAGTTCGAGATGGGGCGCGATACATTTGATGCCGAGCATCAGGCCCTCGCCGCGTGTTCCCGCGATGACGCCGGGGAATGTCCCGGCAAGGGTTTCGAGCTTTCGGGCAAGATACCGGCCGCGTTCGACGACCCGGTCGAGAAAGCCGTCTTCCAGCATGACGTCGAGCACGGCATTGGCCACCGCCGAGGCAAGCGGATTGCCGCCGAAGGTCGAGCCGTGCGTCGAGGTGGTCATGCCCGAGGCGGCGCGGGCGGTTGCCAGACAGGCGCCGATGGGGAAACCGCCGCCAAGGCCCTTGGCCGAGCCCATGATATCCGGCGTCACGCCTGAAAGCTGATGGGCGAAGAGCTTGCCCGTCCGGCCCATGCCGCACTGCACCTCGTCGAAGATGAGGAGAAGATCGTGCTCGTCGCAGAGTTCGCGCAGGCCCTGGAGACATTCTTTGGGCACCGGTCGAATGCCGCCTTCGCCCTGAACGGGCTCGATCATGATCGCCGCCGTCTCTTCGGTGATCGCCGCGCGCACGGCATCGTGGTCGCCGAAGGGCACCCGGTCGAAACCGTCGAGCAGTGGCGCAAATCCTTCGGTGAGCCGGGTCTCGCCGGCGGCCGAGATGGTCGCCATGGTCCGGCCGTGGAAGCTGCCCTCGAAGGTGATGATGCGGTTGCGCCTTTGCTGACCCCGCGCCCACTGGAAGCGCCGCGCCATCTTGATGCAGGCTTCCATCGCCTCCGCACCGGAATTGCAGGCGAAGACGGTTTCGGCAAAGCTGTTGGCCACCAGCCTGTCGGCGAGCCGTTCGAGCGGGTCGATGCGAAAGAGGTTGGAGACATGCCACACGCGGGCGGCCTGTTTCTGCAGGGTCTCGACCAGATGCGGATGCGCGTGACCGAGGCCGGTCACGGCGATGCCGCTGGCGAAATCGAGAAACTTGCGGCCGTCATTGGTGTAGAGCCATGCGCCTTCGCCGCGCTCGAAGACGAGATCGATCCGATTGTAGACCGGCAGCACTGTGGGAATGGCTTCGTTCTTTGTCATTGGTGGACGTTTCTTCAGGGGTTGGCGATGGAAGGCCGTGGGGCCGATGGCGTCTTCACGCCTTCAGCCTGTAGCCTAGGCGCAGGAGCCGCAATGCAAAGAACCAAAGTCCGAGATTCACAAGGGCCAGGAAGACGAGTCCCACAGCGATCGATCCGTCGCTGTGGCCGGTGAAGCCGTAACGTACGCCGTCGATCATGTAGAAGAACGGATTGGCGAGAGCGATGGCATGGAATGCGCCCGGAAGCTGCTGGATCGAATAGAAGGTGCCGGAGAGAAAGGAGAGGGGGGTGATGACGAAGTTCGTCACCGCCGCCATCTGGTCGAACTTCTCCGCCCAGAGTGCGGCGAGGAATCCGAGGAGCGAGAGCATCAGCGATGCGAGCAGGGTAAAGGCGATGACGAGGATCCAGCTCTGCGGCATCACGTCGACGAAGAGCAGCATCGCCGCCCAGACGACCGTGCCTACGAGAAATCCCCGGGTCACGCCGCCCGCGACCACGCCGAAAAGAAGTTCGCCGGGCGAGAGCGGCGGCATGAGATAGTCGACGATATTGCCCTGCACCTTGGCGATCATGATCGACGAGGAGGTGTTGGCGAACGCGTTCTGCACGATCGCCATCATGATGAGACCGGGTGCGAGGAATTCGAGAAACGGCAGGTCGCCCACCATCCGCCCGGCCCGCCCGAGTGCCAGCGTGAAGATGGCGAGAAAGATGAGCGTGGTGATGACCGGCGCCATGACCGTCTGGGTCACCACCTTGAGGAACCGCCAGACTTCCTTGCAGTAGAGGGTCCACAATCCGATGATGTTGATGTCACCGAATGTTCCGAAGGTGCTGCCGCCCTCCGGCAGGTCGATGCCCGGTTCCATCGGCTGCTGCATGTTCTGGTTCACCCGCCTCACCGCAATTCCTGATCGTCCGGGTGCTCCACCTGAACGGGAAGGGCTCTAGTAATCCATCCGCCATTCGATGCCAACACCGCTCTGGGCATTCTCGTCGACTTCGGTGTTGACGGTGATGTTGTCGGAAAGTTCGATCTCGACGCGCGCCTTGCCGCTTCCCGCCGTCAGGCCGCGCTCGACTTCGAGGAACACGCCATCGGCGATGTATTTCCCGGCCTTGGCGGTAGCGCCGCTATCCTCGTCACCGCCGATGTCGAGCGTGTCGAGGCCAACCGTGTCGCGCAGCGAGCCGATCGCGTCGACGCCACCGCCCTCGAGCCGTCGCACGGCGGCGGCAAGGCGTACACCCTGTGCCGGGGTGATCGACGAGACATCGCGCTTGAAGAGAAGGTCGGAGAGAATTTCATCCTGTGGGCGCGACGGCTCGCTCGACAATTCGAAATCGGGCTTGTTCGCCGGTCCGGTGATCGAGACGATCGCGACGAGTTCCGTGCCCTGGGCCGCGGCGGTGAGCTCGATTTCCGGAATGAGCCCGCCGGTAAAGCCTATCCGGCCCGTGCGGATGTCGAAACGCCTGTCGAGAAAGTCGAGATAGCCGCGCCGGAACTCGATTTCGCCGGCGATATCGGGAGAGGCGGCCTTGCCGGTGATGTCCAGATCTCCGCCCCATTCCGATTCGAGCCCGCGGCCGCGCACATAGAGCTTGGAAGGAGCCCGGAAATCGATGTCGAGCGAGAGATCGTAGCCCGGACCGGCATCCTTCGGTCCGCCGGCCTGTTCGTTCCTCGACGGAGCACCCTTGCCGACCTCGGTCACGTCGAGGGCCACGGGGTCGATGCCGCCGCCGCCGGGGATCTGGATGTTGGCCGAATCCAGGGTGATCGTTCCCTCGATCCGACCCCGCCTCGAATCGCCGGAAA
>JAGREZ010000023.1:6484-7969 GCA_020446285.1 Geminicoccaceae bacterium | reverse complement strand
GCGGATGCGAGATTGATGCTGTGCGCGTCTTCGGAAAGGTCGAACTCGCCGAGCGTGATCGGCGAGCCGCCGAAGGAATTGGTCTGGATGACGTCGGACCCGGCGGCAAGGTAGGTGCGATGAATCTCGAGAACGAGATCGGGGCGCGAACGGTTGAGGACTTCCGAACAGTTCTCGCACCCCTCGAAATCCTCATCGACCGAAAGATCGCGACCCTGGATCTGGGTTCCCATGCCGCCATCACAGAGCAGGACATGGTTTCTGGCAAAGGCGGTCAGGTCCGACATGGGCATCAGGCTTCTTTTTCCGAGAGAGACGAGGGCGGCCAGAGCGCGTTCGCTCAGGCCGCAAGTTGCGGGGTATCGCTCCGGCCGAGCAGGCGCGCGGTGGCAACGGTGAGTTCGGCGCGGTTCAGGGCATAGATGTGCAGATGGTCGAAGCCTTCAGCGACGAGCCTCCGGCACTGCTCGGCGGCAACGCTTGCCGCGACCATCTGGTGCAGCGGCGTTTCGGGCTCGACCCCGTCGAACAGCCTTTCCAGCCATTCGGGAACCGATGCGCCGCAGCGAAGCGAGAAGTTGCGCACCTGGCGGAAATTGTGGATGGGCATGATTCCCGGAACGAAGGGCACGCCGATCCCGCGTGCGGTCATCGCTTCGCGAAACCGCAGGACGGCATCGAGATCGAAGCAGTACTGGCCGACGACCCGTGCCGCACCGGCATCGACCTTGCGCGCGAGATTGTCGAGATCGGCATCCGCGCTTGCCGCTTCGGGATGCGTTTCGGGATAGCCTGCGACGGAAATGTCGAAGGCGTGACGGGCCATCAGACCGCGCACCAGATCGCTCGCATAGGCATAGCCGCCCGGCACCGGCTCGAACCGTGCCGCATCCTTCGGCTTGTCGCCGCGAAGGGCGATGAGATGGCGCACGCCTTCGTTCCAGTAATGGTCGGCCTGCGCGTCGACCTCGGCGATGCTGCGGCCGACACAGGTGAGATGGGCAGCGACCGGAACCTCCACCGCTTTTCGCACCGCCTGCACGACCTCGAATGTCCGGTCATTGTCCGTCCCGCCGGCGCCGCAGGTGACCGTGAAGAAGCTCGGGCGCAGGCCGCGCAGGGAGCGGAGTTCCGCCTCGAGATCGAGTTCCGCCTCGGCATTCTTCGGCGGAAACAGCTCGATGGAGATCTTCGCGTCGGGAAGTGGTGTGGCGAGCGACCATTCCTGCTCGCCCGCAACGCTGGACCGGGTCGTCATGCTGCACTCTCCTCGTGGATTCGCGGAAATTCGGTTTCATGCCGCGGGTGTCGGTGACCGTCGGCATCGGCGCAACGGCGGCCGACCCAGACGCAGGTCGTGAATTTCTCGCCGACGATGGGGGTCGTGGTTTCCGGCGACAGGCCGAGCTCCCTGAACCATGCCGTCATTTCCTCGTCATGGAAGCCGAGGCGGCGGTGTGCCTTCTCGCTGCGCAGCCATTCGGC
>JAGREZ010000023.1:0-6365 GCA_020446285.1 Geminicoccaceae bacterium | reverse complement strand
CTGCGGTCGCGGACGGGAAGGGCATACATGTCGCCATGCCGGACCTGGCAGTTCTTCGCGTCGAGGCGGTCGAGATTGGCGCGGGCGACACGCAGCATGTCGTGGCTGCTGTCGATACCGAGCCCCGATGTGATCTGTCCGGCAAGGAGTTGCAGGACGCGGCCCGTACCGGTGCCGATGTCGAGAAGGCGGTCGCAACGCCGGGAAGCGAAGATGCGGGTCAGCGCCTCCTCGACCCTCGCCGCATCGACGGTGAGATCCTTGTCGTGATCCCAGCTTTCGGCTCGTGCGCTGAAGAAGCGGGCGGCTTCCTCGCGGCGTGCGCTGCGGATGGAATCGAGCCTGAGACGATCCTGGACCAGCGTGGAATCGCCTTCCGGCAGCAGGCGGCAGAGGCTGCGGGCGACACGGCCACCCGGACCGTTCTGTGCCCGGCGATAGAAGACCCAGCTTCCCTCGCGAAAGCGTTCGAGCAGACCGGCATCGGCAAGGAGCCTGAGGTGACGGGAGATGCGCGGCTGCGACTGGCTCATCACCTGACACAGTTCACTGACCGTCCATTCGCCCTGCGCACAGATGGCCAGCAGGCGAAGGCGGGAATCCTCACCGGCGGCACGCAGTCCGGCGAGAAGCTGTTCGAGATTGAAAGGCGTTTCGAGCATCGCAATCGCTTCGCTGGCATTGATTCGTTGAAATCTGGATATGCACATTTCTTTATGTCATTAAGTCTGTCAACGCAAGCGTTTCCATCACCCCCTGTCTTTCCTCAGGAGGCGCCGAGTTGCAGGGTTCGTTCGAGGCGAAGTGCCGCGCAGCCGTCGGGATAGTAGTGCGGAACCCGCAGGGCGAGGCGATAGCCCATCTTCCCGTAGCGGTTCAGCAGCGTCTGATTGTCCTCGCGGATCTCGAGGCGCATGCGCGAACGGTCATGCGCCAGAACGGCATTCTCCGCCGCGCGGAACAGTTCACTGCCGAGGCCGGCACCCTGAATGGCCGGATCGACGGCGAGCGAATAGAAACGTCCGGCCGAGGATCCCCGGCGAAACAGGACGAGGGCATAGCCGGCAACGGCGCCATCATGCTCGATCACGATGAGTGCCGCATGGGCCCTGGCGGCGAAATGGCGGAACTGCCGCTGGGTGATGAGGCCGTCATATCGCGAGGGATCGAATGCCGCCCGTTCGATAGCTGCCAGTCTCCCCGCATCCTCGATCGTGGCACTTCGGCAACGGCTGTCGTCGGTCGATATCGGCTGCATGGTTCAAGCTCCGCGCAAGGACGCTGGCATCTAGCGCAAGCGGTTTCTTGTCGCTAGCAGCGTGTTGAAGAAATGCCGACAGCCGCGATGGCCGTCGATTTTTGCCGCTGGGAAGGAGCCTGGCGCGAAGCGATGCTGGGGCATCGTGAGCGACGGGCGACGCACGCAGCGGCAAAAAGCGCGCCGTCCCGAAGGGATGCGAGGCAAAGGGGTCGGCGGGCTTCGTCGGCGCTCGGGCGCGCAGCGCCACTGCGCTGGCCCTCTCGCCTCCTCGCCTCCGGCCCCTTTGTCTCGCATCGCGGCTATCGGCATTTCTTCAACACGCTGATAGATGGATTCTCGGCGACATGCGCCGGAAATCGACGGTCACCCGCTTGCAAGGAGATGGTTGCGTTGAGTGGATGGCTCATCGTTGTCGACAGGGTGGAGGATCTGCCGCCCGATCTGCGGCAGGGCAATGTCACGACGACCCGCGAATATCTCGTCAGCCGGCCGCACGGCACCCGCGCGGTTCCCAAGATCCTCAATCTCTCCCGCGACTATGGCTACCAGACGCGCGGATATTACTGCTCGCTGCTGGCCGAAGCCCGCGGGCAGAAGGTCATTCCGTCGGTCACCACCATCCTCGAGCTGTCGCGGCGGGGCAATCATGCCTATGCCCTTCCCGAACTCGAGGATATTCTCAACCGGATCGTGCGCCGGCTCGCCGATCCGCCGCAGACCTCCTTTCGCCTGCGCATTCTGCTCGGTCAGGCCAGCGATGCGCGTTTTCACAAGCTCGCTTCCCTGCTTTTCGACTGGTTTCGCCATCCGGTGATCGAAATATCGGTGCAGGCGGGCGACTGGTGGCGGATCCGGCGGATCCGGCGGCTTGCCATCACCGACCTGCATGCCGGCGAGGCCGGGGAATTCACCCATGCGGCGCTTCGCTACATCAATCGCCGCTGGCGGCGGCCGAAGACCCGTACCCAGCCGCGCTACTCGCTCGCCGTCCTGCACGATCCAAGAGACCCGTTGCCGCCGAGCGATCTTTCCACCATCCGCCATTTCGCCCGCATCGCCGAGCCGATGGGGCTCGGGGTGGAAACCGTCGGGCATCGCGATCTCGCAAGGCTGGCGGAATATGATGCGCTCTGGATTCGCGAAACCACCAATATCGACCACCATACATACCGCTTCGCGCTGCGCGCGGAACAGGAAGGCATGCCGGTGATCGACGATCCGGCATCCATCCGCCGGTGCACCAACAAGGTCTATCTCGCCGAACTGCTCACCGCGAACGCGATCGGAACACCGCGCACGCGGGTGATCGCCTCGATGCGCGACCTGCCCCGCATCGAGACGGAAATCGGCTATCCGGTGGTCCTGAAGATCCCGGACGGATCGTTCAGCCGGGGCGTGAAGAAGGCCGACGACCGCGCGTCGCTGGACCGGCTGGCAAGGGAGATGCTGGCCGATTCCGATCTCATTCTCGCCCAGGAGTTCATGTATACCGACTATGACTGGCGCGTCGGCGTTCTCGATGGCGAGGCCCTTTTCGTATCGCAATATCGCATGGCCCGGCGTCACTGGCAGATCGTCCATCACCGCGAGGGACGCCGGGCGGTCGAGGGCGGCTTCTCCACCCTGCCGCTCGCCGAGGTTCCGGCGGCGGTGCTCGAAGCCGGTGTGAGATCGGCCCGCCTGATCGGTCAGGGATTGTACGGGGTGGATATCAAGGTCAAGGACGATGGCGTGCGTGTGATCGAGGTCAATGACAATCCGAACCTCGTCCACGGTGTGGAGGACGGCGCCGAGGGCGACCGGGTCTGGACACGGCTGGCCGGCTGGTTCCTCGACCGTCTTCGATGAGCCGTATGCGGCGCCGTCAGTTCGCCGGATCGGGGCGGTCGAGCCTCGAGATCTGCCGCAGGCGTTCGAGCGGACCCCGCGGCGGATGCGGCGTTTCGCCCAGATCCTCGTGCGGCAGGGCATAGGCCGGACGCTGACCCGCGGCGAGGCGGACGATCTTCGGCGGACGCTGCCAGCGCACGCTGTCGAAGCGTCCCGTCGGCCCGTAGAGATGCCATTCGGGCAGAACCTCGCCGCTGTCATCGCAGACCCAGCAATCGTCGGGCTGGGCATCGAGCGTCTTGGCGAGCCAGCTTCGCGCCTTTTCATGACCGCTGCCGCTCTCGCGCTCGAAATCGGCATAAAGCCGGTAGACGCCCGCGGTGGGATCGCGTTCGAGGGCGGCATCAAGGTGCTTTCTGGCGGTTTTCCATTCCCCGGCGGCCATCGCCAGTTCGGCCATCACGACATGGGTCAGGGCATGGCCCGGCTGCAGGCTTTCCAGCCTTGCAAAGCGTCTGAGCCGTGAGGACGGATCCTCGCCATCCTCGAGCCGCGCATAGGCATCGGCGATTTCCGGGTGCGGCGCCAGCTCCCAGCCGCGTTCGAGGATCTTCCTCGCCTGTCCGGCACGGCCGAGGGCAGCGGCAACGGAAGCGGCCAGCACGGTCGAGGGGGAGAAATGCGCAAAGCGCCTGTTGGCCTCGCGGGCATAGGCCAGCGCATCCTCGAGACGATCGTCGTCGAGCGCCTCCTCGGCCATCATGTGATGCAGGAGCGCGCGCCTGCGCTGCAGTTCGTCGTGATCGAACAGCTTGAGCCGGCCGATCTGGTTGACGACCTCCATCGCCTCCTTCCAGAGCTCGGCGCGGGTCAGCAGATCGAACAGCGTGGTAAGGACCCAGGGGGTGCTGGGGCGCAGGGAATGGGCCTCGCGCGCCAGCGTCAGCGCTTCCTCGTAGGCGCCGCGCTGGACGGCATCGGCCAGCAGCCCGCGCAGGCCGAGAAAGCGCGTTTCGGGTTCTTCGAGCATGTCCTTGAAGCGGAGCTGGGCGACATCCTCCTTGCCTTCGAGCTGTGCTGTCTGGGCGGAAAGCAGCAGGGTCGCCGGCTCGTCCTCGAGCAGGCGGGAAGCCTGACGGGAATGCATCGCCGCCGCCACCGCATCACCGGCAGCGGCGGCGATCATGCCTTGCGAGAGCGCGTGATAGCCCGTGGTCTGGCGCTCGTGCCGTTTGCGTTCGCGCCGCCGGCCCGGCAGCCCCAGCAGCCAGTGCCAGATCTCGAACAGGATGACCGTGAGCAGCAGGATGACGACGACCCCGCCCACGAGAAGACCGCCATGAACCCGTATGTCATAGTCTTTCCATGCGATCGACACCATGCCGCTGTCGGCGAGCCATGCGCCGATGATCCCCAGAATGGACCAGACCGCGAGGAGAACGGCGAGGCGGATCATGGGTCCGGCGGCGCCGCCAGGAGGTCGCGCACCGCCGATTCGAGTGCGGCGGTCGTCTGGCTGACACGCTCGCGGGCACGCGCATCACGAAGCCATGCGGCAAGTCCGGCGCCGCCTTCCTCGCGCAGGGGCTGCAGGGTCGCGATGGCCGAAGCGAGATCGCCGTCCCGCATCAGGCCGCGTCCGGTCGCGAGCGGGTCATCGGCGGCATGGCCTTCCCTTTGAATGGAAACGAGGCTTTGCAGATTGTCGGCGGTGCGTGTCATCCAGTCATCCCGCTCACGTCCGTACGGTCCCTCGAGGATGAGCCCGTCGAGCCGGGCCGCAAGCGCTTCCTTTGTCTCGACCCCGTCGGCATAGGGACGCATGCGCTCGACCAGCCGTGCGAGGAAACCGTCATTGCCGACGAGGCCGGCGAGCCGTTCGAGCGGAGCGGCGAAGCTGCCGCCATCGGCGAGGGCGTCGCGCAGATCGCCGACCAGAAGCGCCGCCGCCGCGATCCGGCCGTCGCCGCCCTCGCCGAGACGCGCGCGCGTCTCGATCATGGCAACCCGCGCGGAAAGCTCGTCGGTGCGCCCGGCGAGATCCATGGCGAGTTCGTCGAGCTCCGCCGCAAGCGGCGTGGTGTCGGGTATCGTCAGTTGCGAGAGCGTTTTTTCCAGATTTCCGACACGCTCCGTGGCCTCTTCCAGTTGTGTCCAGAGCGGGACGAGATGCGGTGCGAGTTCGGGCACCGCCGATGCCGGATCGCGCGTTTCGATGCGGGCGAAACGCTCCTCGATCGCGGCGATGCGCGCTTCATGATCCGCAACGGCCGGGGTCATGGCCTCGATCCGGTCGATACGCGACCCGAATTCCGTCAATCGCTGATCGATTTTCTCCAGCGATGACCGGATACCGGCATCATCCGACGGCCCCTGCAGGCCGGCGGCGACGAAGACCCCGATGAGACCGCCGGCAACCGCGCTGGCGACGGGTATCCAGATCCACATGATCCGCCTTTTCTGCTGGTCGGTTGATGGTTCGCTTGTCGGAGTAGCGCTTCGGGCTAGCATCAAGCTGCGGAACCATCAAGGGGACCGTCCAGCTGGCGGAGCAGGGAGGTGAGGCATGGCTGCTGGCTGATGCGGATGTCGCGTGCACCGAGGGGCTCCGCCGCATCGGCGATGGCCCGACTGAGAGCGAGGATGCAGAGGCCGCTGGCGATACCGGCAAGGCCGAGTCTGTCGATGATTTCGCAGAAAAGCCGCGCCGCGCGTGGCGACATGAGTGCGACAGCGTCGACCGAGCGACGGCGCAACGCCTCGCCGACGAGCCCGTCCGCCTCGACCACCCGTTCCATGGCATAGACCACGACACGTTCACAGGTCAGGCCGGCACCACGAAGCTCGTCCGCGAGATTGCCCGCCACCTCGCGTCCGGCGAAGTGGACGAGCCTGGATCCGCGCGCGAAACCGTGATCCCGGATGATCCGGGAAAGTTCGCGCCAGTCGCTGCGGCCGGCGATGACGGTTTCCGCACCCGCCTCGCGCGCGGCTCTCTCGCTCGCGCATCCGACCGTGAATACCGGTCTTTGCGGCAAGCCGGCGAGGGCCTGTGCGGCACGGGGGCTTGTGAGGATCCAGCCGTCGGCCTCGCCGATCCGTCCCGGATCGAAGGTGAGCGGAACCTGTCGTGTGAGCGGGCAGACCAGTGCCTGGTGACCGCGCTCGCGGATGGCCCCGGCCATGAGCGCGGCGGCCGGCTCCGGTCGGGTCACGAGGATGTTCATGGGCTGGCGAAGAAGCCGGGGCCGGTGACGGAACGGACCTCGTCGCC
>JAGREZ010000213.1 GCA_020446285.1 Geminicoccaceae bacterium | reverse complement strand
CCCGGCGAGGCCGAGATCGTCAGCCATCAGCTGATGCTCCGCGCCGGGATGATCCAGCAACATCAGGCGGGCATCTACAACTGGCTGCCGCTGGGCTACAACGTGCTGCGCAAGATCGAGGCCATCGTGCATGAGGAGATGCAGCGCGCCGGTGCGATCCCGATCCTCATGCCGACAATCCAGTCCGCCGATCTCTGGCGCGAGAGCGGCCGCTACGAGGCCTATGGCAAGGAGATGCTGCGCATCACCGACCGGCACGAGCGCGACATGCTCTATGGTCCGACGAACGAGGAAAATGTCACCGACATCTTCCGCCGGCATGTGAAGAGCTACCGCCAGTTGCCGTTGAACCTCTACCATATCCAGTGGAAGTTCNNGCGACGAGATCCGCCCGCGCTTCGGTATCATGCGCGGCCGTGAATTCCTCATGAAGGACGCCTATTCCTTCGATCTCGACCGCGAGTCCGCCGAACGCGCCTACAACAACATGTTCGTCGCCTATCTGCGCACCTTCCGCCGCATGGGCCTGACAGCCGTGCCGATGCGCGCCGATACCGGCCCCATCGGCGGCGATCTCTCGCATGAGTTCCAGATCCTCGCGTCGACTGGCGAAAGCGAGGTTTTTTACGATTCCGCGTTCGAGCAGATCGACTTCTCCGCCGACGATCTCGACGTCGGGCAGCTCAAGTCGCTCTATGCGGCTGCCGACGAGAAACACGATCCGGCCAGTGTGCCCGCCGGCGTCGAGCTTCGCACCGGACGCGGGATCGAGATCGGCCATATCTTCTATTTCGGCACCAAATATTCCGCAACGATGGGTGCGACGGTGACTAATGCCGAGGGCAAGGAAGTCGAGATCCACGGCGGTTCCTACGGCATCGGCGTATCGCGCCTCGTCGGCGCGCTGATCGAGGCGGGACATGACGAAAAGGGCATCATCTGGCCCGAGAGCGTGGCACCATTTCGTGTCGGCATCGTCAATCTGCGCAGCGGTGACGCCGCCTGTGACGGGCTCTGCGAAGATCTCTATCAGCGCCTGCAGAAGGCCGCCATCGAGGTGCTCTATGACGACCGCGAGGAACGCGCCGGAGCGAAATTCGCCACCATGGAACTGATCGGCCTGCCCTGGCAGGTGGCCATCGGACCGCGCGGCGCGAAGACTGGCACGCTCGAGGTCAAGCGTCGCGACGGCAGCATCGAGCCATGTGAAATGAATATCGACGGTTTTCTGGACCGGCTGACCGCCTGATGCGGCTCGCCGAGAGGATCATCGCCTGGCGCTATCTCAGGCCGACGCGGGGCGAAGGCTTCGTTTCGGTCATCGCCGGCTTCGCGCTTTTGGGCATCACGCTTGGCGTCGGCACGCTCATCGTCGTGCTCGCGGTCATGAACGGCTTTCGCAGCGAATTGCTGGGCCGGGTGGTCGGCGTGAACGGCCATGCCACGGTCGTCGCCGGACCGGAAGGCCTCGACGCTCCCGCAGCGATCATGGCGGATCTGAAGGACGCTCCGGGTGTCGTCGACATGATGCCCTATGTCGAAGGCCAGGTGATGGCGAGTGCCAACGGCGTCTCCTCGGGCGCGCTCGTGCGTGGTGTCGATCCTCACGATCTCGCAAGGCGGCCGGTCTTCGCCGACAATATCCGCCAGGGCGATCTCGCGATGCTGGCCGAGCCGGGCACGATCGCCGTCGGCTCGCGTATGGCCAACCGCATGGGTCTCGCTCCCGGCTCCACCCTGAGCCTGATCTCGCCCAAGGGTGCTGCCACCGCCTTCGGCACCGTTCCCCGGATCAAGAGCTTTCGGGTCGTCGCCATCTTCGAAGTCGGCATGTACGAATATGACAATGGCTTCGTCTACATCCCCCTCGCCGACGCACAATCCTACTTCCAGCTCGGCGACCGGGTGACGGCCGTCGAGATCATCGTCGACGAACCGGAGCGGATCGCCGGCTACCAGCAGGGTCTTCGCTCGCGCCTGAGCGGACCGGGGCGGCTGGTGACCTGGCAGGATCTAAACGCCCAGTTCTTCAACGCGCTCGAGGTCGAGCGCAATGTGATGTTCCTCATCCTTACACTGATCATCCTCGTTGCCGCCTTCAACATCATCACCGGCATCACCATGCTGGTGAAGAGCAAGGGCCGCGACATCGCCATCCTGCGCACGATGGGGGCGACACGCGGTGCGATCATGCGCATCTTCTTTCTCTCGGGTGCGTCCATCGGCGTTGTCGGTACCCTGCTCGGCCTTGCCATCGGCCTCGCCTTCGCGCTCAACATCGACAGCATCCGCCTCTGGCTCGAAGGGCTCACCGGTGCGCAGCTCTGGTCGGCGGAAATCCGTTTTCTCTCGAAACTGCCGGCGGAAGTGAACCCGGACGACGTGATCCGGGTGGTGGGCATGGGCCTCGTCCTGTCGTTCCTCGCCACCATCTATCCGGCCTGGCGGGCGGCGCGTCTCGACCCTGTGGAAGCGCTTCGCTATGAGTGACAGGGACTCCGAGGCGGCACTCGTTCTGGCATCGATCCGCCGGACATTCGAGCAGGGCGGCGACCAGCTGGAGATCCTCAAGGGCGTCGATGTCACGCTGGAGCCGGCGACGACGACGGCACTCGTCGGGCCGTCCGGTTCGGGCAAGTCGACGCTCCTGCATATCGCCGGGCTGCTGGAACGCCCCACCTCGGGCAACATTGTCGTGAACGGCCGGGACTGCACGACGCTGGCGGACAGTGTCCGCACCCGCCTGCGCCGCGATTCCATCGGCTTCGTCTACCAGTTCCATCACCTCCTGCCCGATTTCACGGCCATCGAGAACGTGATGATGCCGCGCCTGTTGCAGGGCAAGGGTTACCGGGCGGCGCAAGGAGATGCGGGCGACCTGCTCGAACGGCTCGGGCTCGGCCATCGCCTGACCCACCGGCCGGCAAGGCTTTCAGGCGGCGAGCAACAGCGC
>JAGREZ010000212.1:1126-4375 GCA_020446285.1 Geminicoccaceae bacterium | reverse complement strand
GGCAATGGCGAGCGGAAGACGGACAAGGGACGGTCATGCGCGCCGAGCCGTCCGGCATGCCTCAGGACCCGTTCGCGAATTTCGCGCGCTCCGCCCTGCGTGGCCAGTGTCGCCAGTCCTTCCTCACGGAAGAAGCCGAGTGTGCCGGCCCCGTCGCTGCCGGCGATGGTGAAGAGGGAATCCGGCCGGTTGCCGAGACGGAGCTGGGCATGATCGAAGAAACGGCCATGGGTGATCTGCCAGAAGCTGAACGGGTCGAGCGCGAAATGACGGCTGCCGTCATCGCGTGTGTGTGTGGCCGGCTCGATCTCCGGCCGCTGCAATCTCATTCGGGACATGATCGCTCACCTCCACTCGGCCCGGGCCTGTTTCCAGAGCCAGTTCAGCGGTGCGGAGACATCGTGGTCGGCAAGCGCGAGGTTGGCCATGGGCGATCTGCTGCCGATTGCGACGATATCCTTCATGTCCGCACGCTGCGACGTGTCGGCGTTCCAGAGCGTCTGGCAGGCGAAATCCTCCGCGCCGGCAACGGGGCCGTTGAAGCGCACTGCAGCGATGGTCGACATGCCGCCCTCGCCCGATCGCCCGGCGAAATATTCGCCGAGTGCCAGGCCCAGCGCCGCGCCGGCAATGCTGTCGACAGGGAAATGAACGCCGGCGACGGTGCGATTGACGGCGATCCGCGTCGCCAGCCGCATGAGCATGTCATCCTGCAGATGCGGAACGGTGTAGCCCGATCCGCCCTGCGCCGCCGCATCCCGCGTCAGCAATTGCAGCACCCGCGCAGCACAGAACGCCTCGGTGGCATGCCCGCTCGGCAGCGAACCGTGCCCCGGTGTCTGGATCATCGGCTGGATCTGTGCCGACCAGGCGTCGGGGCGCTTGCAGGCGAGCAGATGCTTGACCTGGAGTCCGACGCTCGAGGCAAGGGCCTGACAGGCGGCGACGAGGTCCAGCGTGTAGCGGTGCCGGGAAGGATGCAGCCCGGCGACGCTCGCAAAGAAGCCGGTCGGGTAGGACAGCTGGTCGATGATTTCCTCCGCACGGTCATTCCTGAGTGCGGCATAGTTGGCGACGAGCCCGACCTGCTGCCGGAAGACCTCCTCCGTCGGTCGGATGAGATCGACGAAGGCCGCACTGCCGATGTCGGCAGGATTGCCGTCCTGATCCCTTGTCCAGTGAAGATGCGAAATCCGGGCCGCCGCTTCGCCGGCATCGTGGGACGTGACCACGATGTGCGAGAGCAGGTCGCCCTGGATCACCCGTGCGCGCACCCGCGGCGACCAGTGCGCCATGTTTTCGCCGTCCCCGGCGGGGTACTGGTTCACCGGACCCGCGGGCGTTTCCCAGAATCCCGTGATGCCGTCACGCGACCGGATCAGGGAGCGGGCGGAAACCCGGTAGAAGCCCGAACCGGCGAGCTGGCCGGTTGCCCCGGCCATTCCGGCATCGCCATTGTCGCCGTTGTCGCCGTTATCACCATTGTCGCCATTGTCTCCATTATCACCATTCAAAAACGAATAACGTGTCATCATTCCTCTCCTTTTTCGCGTTTTGTGCGTAAATGCCGGCTGGTGGTTGGCCCGAACATCGGCAACCCAGCCTTTTCAAAAATCTGTGTGCGCCTCGCTGCATTCCCGGACCTTCCCGAAGGATGAGTGTCCAGATATTTGCGGATCGAGAAATCCGGTTCGATCATCAGCAGTTTCGCGGCAAGGTGCCGTGCCTCCGGTATCCGCCCGAGTTCGACATTGGCGATGATCATCGTGCGAATGGTCGAGGCGTGCCTGTGGTTGGCCCGCAATGACTGTTCGGCGAAATGCAGGGCCTCCTCATAGTTTCCGGCAGCGCCCGACGCTGCCGCCGACAGGGCGTCGAACAGGAATCTGTGGGGGTCCAGGGGTGTCAGACGTCTCGCCTTGGCGGCCGACTCGACCGCCAGTCCCCCTTCGTTGGAGAAGGCAAGGAGCGTGCCCCGGTAGAGCCATGCAAGGGCATTGTTGGGATCGATCTCGAGGGCTTCCTGATACTCTTCGTGCGCCTTGTCGAAATCCTTGACGATGAAGGTCTGCATGAGGCCGTTCATGGTCAGTGACAGCGAGCAGCCCGGATCGATGTCGAGCGCACGATTGACATGGTCGACGGCGCGCGAGCCATCCCTTTCCACATCCACGCTCCAGCCCTGCGAGATGAGAAAATTGTACCACTGGGCGAGCCAGGCATGGAGCATGGCGACATTGCCGGTGCGTTCGATCAGTGCTTCGAGCCGGGTCCGCGCCTTGGCGAAGTTCCGCAATTGCAGGCTGTGCATCAGTGAGATGCTGGACATCAGGAGGTGATGACTGGCGACGTCGGGAAGTGGTCTCGTGTTTGCCAGGCTGATCGAGTGGGACACGATGTTCCGGGCAATCTGCTGGGCGATATCCCAGATCATTTCGCGATCGCAATGGAGGAAGTCCGAAAGGCCGGTGCGGAATTCGTTCGTCCACAGAATGGCCCCGCGCTGCGTCTCGATCAGGTCGAGATCCACCCTGACCGTCGTGCCGATCAGGGTGAACTGGCCCTGAACGACATAGTCGGTATTCAGGAGATGGCGCAGGCGGGAGAGATCGATGTGGCGCGGATCCACCCGCCGGCAGCTCAGATGCGAGATCACCTCGATCAGGGTGGAACGCGCCATGGCGCGCGTGATCTCCTGCGCGAGCATGTCACCCACACCGTCATCGGCATGATTTCCGGGTGCATTGACGAGGGGCAGCACCGCCAGGGATGGCAAGAGACGCTGTGCCAGACCGTTCGACGGTGCATACATGCTGTCAGGCAACGGCATGTTGCGCTGGTCACGCAACCATTCCTCGAAACCGGGTTCGTCGATATCGAGACCTTCGAGAAAGTCCCCCTGCCCGGGATTGCCCTCGAATTCGAAGCGTTCGGCGCGAAGGCGTATTTCCTCGGCGGAAATGTCGAGCAGCCTTTCGGATTCCTCGCCGAACAATGTGCGCAGGTTCTTGAGCGCCTGCCTCAGGCTCGCGCGTCCATGCTCCGGTCCGCTGCGGGTCCAGAGCTTGTCCTGCAGCCACGCCCTCGATCGCGTACCTGCGGGATCGGCGGCAAGAAGCGCGATCAGGCCCCTGAGTTTGGTACTCCTGACAGGAATCTCGCTGCCGTCCGACCAGGCAACTGCAAATCCGCCGAACAAGCGTATTTTGAGCTTTTTAGTTTCCAAATGGCGTCCCCCCGCCATACTCT
>JAGREZ010000212.1:291-1029 GCA_020446285.1 Geminicoccaceae bacterium | reverse complement strand
TACATTCAACCGCGTTTTACATCTCGTGGAAGTAACCAATGAAAAAAAAGGAGATTTCCGATATTCGTGACCTGGCCGAATTCTGTGAGGAATGGCCGGGTATCAGGGACCGGGTATCGGATATTTCATTGGCAGAGGATGTAAATGATCCCGAGGTCAGAGAGATCGTCTGGTGGTTGACGCGACTGGCAGACAAGGTGTTCATGGATTTTGCGGATGGCCCCGAACAGGGCTGATACGGCATTCCGCGCGCCGGCAGTCTGATCGTTCAGACCGGATGCAGCATTGTCGTCGAGATGATCTCTTCCATCGACAGTAGCGAGGTGACGTTGAAGATGCTCACCTCCGAAACGAGCGCGCGATAGAAGCGGTCATATGCCTGCGCATCCTCGACGCGGACCTTGAGGATATAGTCGATATCGCCCGCGAGCCTGTGGGCTTCGAGAATTTCCGGACGGTTGCGCAATGCGGCGAGAAACTGTTCGAGCCATTCCTTCTCGTGTCTTGCCGTTCGGATCAGGACAAAGAAGCAGGCCGACAGGCCGACCGCCGACGGATCGAGAACAGCGACCTGCTTTTTGATGATCCCCCGTTCCTTGAGCTTGCGGATGCGGTTCCACACCGGCGTCTTCGATGAGCCCACACAGGCGGCAAGCTCGTCGAGCGGACGGGTTGCATCCTCCTGCAGGGCCATGACGATTTTCCGGTCGAGGGCGTCGAGCGGGGCGGACATTCCGG
>JAGREZ010000212.1:0-198 GCA_020446285.1 Geminicoccaceae bacterium | reverse complement strand
ACAATGTTCTATGTTTCCGGAAATTACGAAACATCGTCCGGATCGTGCCCATGCAGCATTTTCCCGTTTTCGTCGATCTGCGCGGCCAGCGCGTGGTCATTGCCGGTACCGGTGAGACCGCGCTCGCCAAGCTGCGCCTCGTTCTCCGGACCGAGGCGTGCATCACGGTGTGCGGCGCGGATCCGCATCCGCTGATCG
>JAGREZ010000211.1 GCA_020446285.1 Geminicoccaceae bacterium | reverse complement strand
AGACCGGCCATGCTGTCGATTTCGATTACCTGCATTGCAACGGCCTCGATGTCGGGAGCGCAATTGCCGGTTCTTACGGTCCCGTCCGCCGCCCGCGGATCCTGGCCTGGCCAAAACATTTACACACTCCTTGCGGATCGGCCAAAGAGTACACCCGGCACCGGACCGGTGGCCCGCAAGATAGGGCGAAGTGCACTTGGTGACGCCAATTTTGCTTGTTTGTTAACCATTTGTCATGGGGCATTCATGATTGCCGGTCGTCGTTCGCCGCTACAGTTGCCGAGCGCGCAATCATCGCCTAACAAGTCGGTCGAAGTCGTTTCAGGGGCTCCAACGAGGATCTCTTCCGCATCATGATTTCCTATCGCAGCACCCGGGGTGGCAGCAGGGGGCGGACGTTCGAGGATGTACTGCTCGCCGGTCTCGCCGAGGATGGCGGTCTCTTCGTGCCGGAGAGCTGGCCTGTGATCGATCTGCAAACGCTTGCCGGTCTCGATTATCCGCAGACGGTCGCGCGCGTGCTCGCTCCCTTCGCCGAAGGGTGCTTCGACGAGGCCGAACTTCTGGAGATCGCCCGCGAGGCCTATGCCGGTTTCGCCCATGCGGCCATTGCGCCGCTCAGGCAGATCGAGCATGACAGCTGGCTTCTCGAACTATTTCACGGACCGACACTGGCCTTCAAGGATTTCGCCCTGCAGATGCTCGGGCGAATGTTCGAGCGCGTGCTCGAGCGACGCGGGCGCAGCATGACCATCGTCGGCGCCACTTCCGGCGATACCGGTTCGGCGGCCATCCATGCCTGCGCCGGCCGGCGCAACATGCGCATCTGCATCCTGCATCCGCAAGGGCGCGTCTCGGAGGTGCAGCGTCGGCAGATGACCACGGTGGTGGAGGACAATGTCGAGAATATCGCGATTCGCGGAACGTTCGACGACTGCCAGAATCTCCTCAAGGCCATGTTCGCCGACCGTCCGTTCCGCGAGGACATGCGTCTTGCCGCGGTGAATTCGATCAACTGGGCGCGGATCGCCGCCCAGGCCGCCTATTACTTTTATGCCGGTGTCCGGCTGAGGAGCGAGGCGGTCTTCTCCGTTCCAACCGGAAATTTCGGCGATGTCTATGCCGGGTACATCGCCATGAAGGCCGGGCTGCCCGTGCGCCGGCTGGTGGTGGCGACCAACCGCAACGACATTCTCGCCCGCTTCTTCGAGACCGGGGTCTATGCGACCGGCGAGGTTCATCCGACCATGAGCCCGTCCATGGACATTCAGGTCGCATCCAATTTCGAGCGCCTGCTGTTCGAGATGGCCGGTCATGATGGCGTGCGCATCGAGGCGATGATGGCGGGCTTTCGCGAAACAGGCTCGATCGAAATCGGCGGGATGGAACGGTCAGGGCTCGCCGGGCTGTTCGTCGCAAGACGGGTGGACGAGGACGAGACCGCGCGCACGATCCGGGCCGTCATGGATCGTCATGGCTATCTCATGGATCCGCACACGGCGGTCGGCTTCGCTGCCGGGCAGTCCCTCGCGGAACGGGGCTATCCACTGGTCACGCTGGCAACTGCGCACCCGGCGAAATTTCCGCAGGCCGTCCGGCTTGCGACCGGCGTGACCGCCGAACTGCCGGATCACATGAAGGGGCTGTTCGAGCGCGAGGAGCGCTGTATCGTTCTCGACAATGATCTTTCCACCATCATGTCCCATATCAGGAGCTGGTCGCATTGAGCGAAGGCTATCGTGAAAGCGTTCTCGACAACGGGCTTCGCGTGGTCACCGAGGCCATGCCGCGTCTGGAAACGGCGGCCATCGGTCTGTGGGTCGATGTCGGCAGCCGGCACGAGGCGGTCGAGGTCAACGGCATCGCCCACATGCTCGAGCATATGGCCTTCAAGGGGACCGAACGCCGTTCGGCGCGGCGGATCGCCGAGGAGATCGAGGATGTTGGCGGGTCGCTCAATGCCTACACCTCGCGCGAGCATACAGCCTACTATGCCCGCATTCTCGCCGACGACATCGATCTGGCCGGCGATATGCTCGCCGACATCGTCCGCCATTCCACCTTCGATCCGGCAGAACTCGAAAAGGAACGGCACGTCATCATCCAGGAGATCGGCGAGGTCGAGGACACGCCGTCGGATCTGGTCTTCGATCTCTTCCAGGAGGTCGCCTATCCCGACCAGCCCATCGGTCGCTCCATTCTGGGTCCCGAGGAAACCGTCGCCGGAATGCCGCGTCAGGCGCTGTTCGACTATGTGGACGAACATTATCACGCCGGCCGCATGATCCTCTCCGCTTCAGGCAGGGTGGATCATGCGCGGGTGGTCGAACTGGCGGAGCGGGCGTTCGGCGATTGCGTCCGGGGGAACGCCTCCGCACCGGCTTCCGCGCGCTATGTCGGTGGCAGCCGGATGGTCGAGCGCGATCTCGAACAGGTGCATCTCTGCATGGGTGTGGATGCCTTTGCCTATACCGACCCCGATCTCTACGCACTGCAGGTCTTCTCCGCCGCACTCGGTGGCGGCATGTCGTCACGGCTTTTCCAGAAGGTCCGCGAGGAGATGGGCCTTTGCTATTCGATCTATTCCTTCACCGCGTTGCACAATGATTCGGGGCTGATGGGTATCTATGCGGGGACCGGCGAGGAAGATGTCGGGCGACTTCTCCCGGCCATCGCCGGCGAGGTGCGATCCATGCTCGACGGTTTCGATCCGCTGGAACTCGCACGAGCCAAGGCGCAGATGAAGGCGGGGCTGCTGATGGGGCTCGAGGGCTGCTTTTCGGTCTGCGAGGACATGGCGCGTCAGCATCTCTGCTTCGGCGACCGGCTGATGGCCGCCGATATCGCGGCGAGAATCGATGCGGTCGACATGGACGCCATCCGCCGCGTCGGCGAGAGGCTCTTCGGCGGCAATCCGCAACCGACGCTGGTGGCCATCGGGCCGAGGGAAGGGCTTCCCGACATCGATGCCGGGAGAGTGTTCGAGGCGGCGTGAACGCCGCCGCCCCGTCCTGTTTCAGACGACCGAGACGCTCAGGCTGCCGAGCCCTTCGATCTCTGCTTTCATCACGTCTCCGCGTTCGACGGCGGCGACGCCTGACGGTGTGCCCGACAGGATGATGTCGCCTGCGGCAAGCTCGAAATAGTCCGAGAGATAGGAAATCATCTCGGGTACCTTCCAGATCATCTGGTTGAGGTCACCCTCCTGACGCCGTTGGCCATTGACCTCCAGCAGGACCCGGCCGGAATCCAGATGGCCGACAGATGAAGCCGGATGAATGGGACCGCAGGGGGCGGAACGCTCGAATGCCTTGGCGATCTCCCATGGCCGGCCGGCCTTCTTCTGCTCGGCCTGCAGGTCCCGGCGCGTCATGTCGAGGGCGATGCCGTAACCGAAGACATGATCGAGCGCCGAGGCGAGCGGGATGTTGCTGCCTCCGGAATGAAGGGCCACCGCCATCTCGATTTCGTGATGTACGTCGGACGAACGCGGCGGGTAGGGGAACTCGCCGGACGAATCGAGATTGTTCGGGTTCTTCTGGAAGAAGAACGGATCCTCGCGATCGGGATTGTGACCCATCTCGATAGCGTGGGCGGCGTAGTTGCGGCCGATACAGTAGATTCGTCGCACGCCGAAGCGCTTGTTCGTTCCGGCCACCTCGAGCGTCGGCGCGGGGGGCAGTTCGATGACCAGATCAGACATCCCTTTCTCCATCCTTGTGCCGGCAGCAAGGCCGGCGTTCCTCTTTCCTGTTCTCTGGATCAATCGCAACCAATTCGTTGGTGATCAAGAAAATTTGTTGCCGGGGCAGCGATTTCTGGCATATTCTGATCAAACAACCCGGATTGGTCGACCAATAAGGCGTTTGCTGTATCAGGTGAGGCATCGGGATCATGGACGAAGGAGGGGCCGGAAGCATGCTGATGGAACCGCCATCGACCGGGTCGGATCGAACGGTCGGCGCTCTTCGGGCGCTCATTGCCGATGGTTGTTACGGACCGGGTGACAGGCTCCCGCCGGAACGTCGCCTGATCGCTGAACTCGGCGTCACCCGCAACACCTTGCGCAAGGCCCTCGACGCACTCGAACGCGAGGGGGCGATCTGGCGGCATGTCGGCAAGGGCACGTTCGTTGCCCGTGACGCCGGGTGCGCTACGGTCGGTGGATTCCTCGACCTCGGACGACAGCTCACGCCGGTCAAGACCATGCGCGCGCGTCTTTGTCTCGAACCGGCGATCGCGCGCGAGGCGGCGATCAATGCCTCGACCGAGGCGATCATCCGAGTCCGGATCGCCCGCGAGCGCGCGCGCGAGGCCTCGAACTGGAAGCTCTATGAGGAACAGGACGATCGCTTTCACCGGGCCGTGGCCGAGGCCGCCGACAATCTGCTGCTGCTTTCGCTGTTCGACCGGCTGAACGAGGTTCGCCGCGCGGTTGCATTCGGAACGGTGGTGCGCCAGACCGAGCGTCCCGATGCGAACCATCCGAGTTTCGCTGAACACGATGCGATCGCTGCCGCCATCGAGGCGCGCGATCCGGCCGCGGCACAGGAGACCATGCGCCGGCATATCGGTTCGGTATCGGCAAGACTGTTCGGGGAGGTTTGACGGGCCGCGGCGGAACGGGTCAAAAACGCCGGGTGCCGTGGTGATAACAGGCAGTGCACATGCACGAGGGAGGCAGATGATGAGAATTTTGCGAAGGAAGCTTGCGACGGCACTTCTTGCCGTGCCCGTGATGTTCGGACTCGCGGGCGCCCCGGCATCGGCGGAGACGATCCGCATCGCCCTTGCGGAGACACCCTCGGACGAACTCGCGGCATTCTTCGTCGCGCTCGACCGGGCGAAGGCCAATGGTCTCAACTATGAGTGGACCGCATTTTCCGACGAGGAACTCGCCATCCAGGCGGTGCTGAGCGGGCAGATGGATATCGGCTTCGGCACGCCCTATGCTGCCATGCAGCGTTCGAAGGCGCCGGTGCGCATCATCTTCCAGCTCTCGAAGCTGAAATTCTTCCCTGTCACGACAAAGAAGTACGAGAAGCTCGAGGATCTCGACGGTCAGCCGATCCTCCTCCATTCGCGCGGAGGCGGCACCGATTCCATCGCCAACGTCATCGAGGACAAGGTCGGCATCACCTTCGGCCAGCGCTCCTACGTTCCGGGCTCGGCCAACCGCGTGGTCGCCCTCGTCTCGGGGCAAGCGGATGCCACCATCATCGATCTTTCCAACAAGAACAAGCTGATGCGCCAGCAGGGCGATGCGTTCAACGTACTGCCGATGTTCGATGTGGAAGCGAGCGACGAGGCGCTGTTCGCCAATCTCGACTGGATCAGGGCGAATGAGGACGATGTGCAGATCCTCGTCGACGCGCTCCTGAGCACCTGGCGCGACATGAACAGGGATCCGACAATCATCGGCCGCGAGACCGACCCGGATGGTCCCATCGGTCAGTTGCCGGCGGAAATTCTGGGTGGTCTCGACGATTTCTACATCGAGGCGGTCAAGGGCGGTCTCTACAGTCCCGACGGCGGTGGCCGGGTCGCGGCCAGGGCCGACATGGAATGGTACAGCGAGGCCGGCCAGCTCGACGGCGATCCCGAAAGCCTGAACATCGAGGATTTTTGGTATCTGGCACCGCTCGATCAGGCAGGACGGTAACAGCAACGAAAGACGGGAGGAGCGTTCGCGGATCGGGTGCCCTCCCGCCTTCCCGCAGGGTTGTCGCGATGAACCGTTCTCTGCTGCTCAAGCTGCTTTCGGCGGCAATCGTCTTCGGCGCATGGGAAATCGCCGGGCGGGTGCCGGTCAGCTATGCCTTTCCGACCTTCCTCGATTCCATGACCGCGCTCTTTGCCATGTCGATCGACGGCACGCTCCTTCGCGCCTATGGCGAGACCCTGCGGCCGCTCGTCGCCGGTATTGCGATCTCGGCCCTGCTGGGGATCGTCATCGGCCTGTGGATCGGGTTGAGCGAATTCTGCGACTGGCTGTTCTCGCCTATCTTCATCGTCATGCAGGCGGCTCCGCTCGCCGCTCTCATTCCGCTGCTGGTCATGGCCTACGGGATCGGGCTGACCTCCAAGGTATTCGTCGTCTGCATCATGGCGATGCCGGTGATCGTCCTGAATACCGCGAGCGCCGTGCGCAACACGCCCTCATCGCTCAAGGAGATGGGGCGTTCGTTCCTCGGCAGCGATTTCGACATCGTGACCCGGATCATCCTGCCATCGGCCTCGCCGATCATCTTTTCCGGCCTTCGTCTCGGCATATCGGCCGGCTTCATCGGCGCGATCCTCGCCGAACTCAAAATCACGCCCACGGGTGTTGGCGACATCATCACCTACAGCCGCTCGATCGCCGACTATCCGAGCATGTATGCGGCGATCTTCTCGATCATCCTCCTCGCGGTGCTGTTCCTCAATCTGCTCGAACGCCTCGAGGGCCAACTCTTTGCAGGAAACAACCGTGGCTATGTCTCGGACTGAATCCGCGCGGCGCGATGCCGACCCTTCCGGCCCGCAAGGGGCAGCGGTCGACAATGCCGTGTCCGTTCGCTGCGTGTCGAAAACCTTCGGCTCGGTGGAAGCGCTGAAAAATCTATCGCTCGATTTTCCACGGGGCGAACTCACCTCGTTGCTCGGTCCGTCGGGCTGCGGCAAGACCACCCTGCTCAAGATCATTGCCGGCCTGCTCGAGCCGAGCTCGGGGCGTGTCGAGGTCGGGGGCGAGGCGGTAACCGGACCCGGACCCGACCGCGCCTTCGTCTTTCAGGATTTCGCCCTTCTTCCCTGGGCGAGCGTTCTGCGCAATGTCGCCTTCGGCCTCGAACTCCGGGGCATGGCGAAGAGCGAGCGCGAGGCGATCGCCGAAAAACACATCTGCGAAGTCGGGCTGGCCGGCTTCGAGCACAGCTATCCGCACCAGCTCTCCGGCGGCATGCGCCAGCGGGTCGGGCTCGCGCGTGCACTCGCCGTCGATGCCGACGTGCTGCTCATGGACGAGCCTTTCTCGGCGGTCGACGAACAGACCCGGCGCAAGTTCCAGGAGGATCTGCTCGATCTGGTCAGGAACGAGCGCAAGACCTTCATCTTCGTTACCCATTCCATCGAGGAAGCGGTCTATGTGTCCGACCAGATCGCCATCCTTCTGCCACGGCCGAGCCGGGTTTCGGAGATCATCCGTCCGAGCGGCTTTCGTGACAAGGGGGCCGACAATCTCCGCCGCGATCCCGAATATCTCGATATCGTCGATTCCATCTGGGCCTCGTTGCGCAGCTATGTCGAATAGGTCCGGACCATGACGCTTCTTGGCTTTCGTCTTCCCGGCTTTTCGTCGCTGATCCTCTGGGCGCTTCTCTGGGAACTGGTGGGGAGGCTGGATCTGACCTTCTTCGTGCCGCCGCTGAGCGAGGTGGTGGTGACGCTCGTGCAGATATTGCCGACACCCGCCTTTCTTTCGGCCCTGGGCGAGACGGCACAGGCCTTTCTTCTGGGCGTGCTCGCCGCCGTTCTGGCCGGTGTTCCGCTTGGAATTCTCATGGGCAGGAACCGGCTCCTCGACGAATTGCTCCTGCCCTGGGTCAACATCTTCCTGAGCGCGCCACTGACGGCGCTGGTTCCGGTGCTGATGGTGCTCTTCGGTTTCGGCATGCTGTCGATCGTCATCACCACCACGCTCTTTGCCATCTGGATCATCATCCTCAACGCCCGCGCCGGCGTGCTGCAGATCAACCGTTCGCTCGTCGAAATGGCGAAAAGCTTCGGCGCGAGCCCGTTCGACGCCTTCTTCAAGATCTATTTCTGGGCGGCATTGCCGGAGATCCTTGGCGGTGTGCGGATCGGCATCATTCGCGCGGTCAAGGGCGTCATCATCGGCCAGCTGCTGATTTCGGTGGTCGGTTTCGGCGCGCTCTTCGAACTCTATTCGACGAATTTCCTCATGGCGCATTTCTGGGCAGTGCTGATCGTGCTCTTCGCGCTCGCCTTCGCCATTTCCGAACTGCTGGCTCATCTGGAACGCCGCGTCGCCTATTACGCCGCCCGTCGCTGAACGACCCATGGTATCCGTGGTTGATCGCAAGTGCGGGGATGACCATCTCTTCGAAAAGGGACGCGCCCGCGGATGGTGCATGATGGAAACGGGAAACGCATGAAACACTATCGAAAGAGCGAGGAGGCCATCCGGGCCCTGACCCCCGAGCAGTATCGCGTCACGCAGGAGAGCGGAACGGAGCGGCCGGGGACGGGTGAATATCTCCACAACAGCGAACCCGGACTCTATGTCGACATCGTGTCGGGCGAACCGCTCTTCGCTTCCGCCGACAAGTTCGAATCCGGCTGCGGCTGGCCGAGCTTCACCCGGCCGGTGGAACCTGCGAATGTCGCCGAGCTGCGAGACATGACCCATGGCATGATCCGTACCGAAGTCCGCTCGGCGCATGGCGACAGTCATCTGGGCCACGTCTTTCCCGACGGGCCGCGCGACCGGGGCGGGCTTCGCTACTGCATCAATTCCGCTTCGCTTCGCTTCATCCCGCGCGACGAGATGGAGAAAGAGGGTTATGGTGACTATCTCGATCAGGTGAGGGAGGGCTGAGATGACCGAGCGCGCGGTTCTCGCCGGCGGATGCTTCTGGGGAATGCAGGATCTGATCCGAAGGCTCGAGGGCGTCGAGCGTACCCGCGTGGGCTATACCGGCGGCGATGTGAGGAACGCGACCTATCGCAATCACGGCACCCACGCCGAGGGCATCGAGATCCTCTTCGATCCGCAGGCGATCCGCTACCGCCGGCTTCTGGAGTTCTTCTTCCAGATTCACGATCCGACCACGTCGAACCGTCAGGGCAACGATGTCGGCCCGTCCTATCGTTCGGCGATCTATCATGTGGACGAGGAGCAGAAACGTGTCGCGCTGGAGACCATCGCCGATGTCGAGGCCTCCGGCCAGTGGCCGGGCAGGGTGGTGACCGAGGTCGAGCCCGCGGGCGATTTCTGGGAGGCGGAGCCCGAACATCAGGATTATCTCCTGCGCTATCCCATGGGCTACACCTGCCACTTCCCCCGCGCCGACTGGGTCCTGCCGAAAAGGCGCGGCGAGGCGGCCTGAGCCTGCTCAATCGTAAGCAGTCGGCGCCCAGATCACCTGCTGGATGTGCCTCGCGCCTGTCGTCAGCATGACGAGGCGGTCGAGGCCGAGGGCTATCCCGCAGGCGTCGGGCATGTGCGCGAGGGCCTCGATGAACCCGTCATCGATCGGGTATCGTTCGCCGTAGATCCGTTCCTTCTCGTTCATGGCGTCGATGAAGCGTTCCCGCTGTTCCCGGGCATCGGTCAATTCGGCGAAGCCGTTGGCGAGTTCGATTCCGCCCGCATAGAGCTCGAAGCGTTCGGCGAGACGGGGATCATCCGTTCTGCGCCGCGCCAGCGCGGCTTCCGCAGCCGGATAGTCGCAAAGAAAGGTCGGACGTGAATGTCCGAGCTTTGGCTCGATCCGCTCCACCACCACGCGGGAGAACATGTCCGACCATGTATCGTCAGCGGCGGTGCGGATACCCGCGCGCGCCGCTGCCTCCCGCATCGCTTCCTCGTCCAGTGCGGCCATGAGATCGATGTCCGCGAACTGCCTGAATGCGGCGCTCACCGACAGCCGCTCGAACGGTCGTTCGAGCGGGATTTCCCGCCCGCGCGCGAGCAGCCGGTCGCGCCCGGTTGCCGCAGCGGCGCGTGTGAGCAGTTCCTCGCAATCGCGCATGAGTGCGTCCACGCTCTCGCCCGCGCGATACCATTCGAGCATGGTGAATTCGGGATGGTGCAGGGGGCCGGCCTCGCGGTTGCGAAAGCAGCGGGCGATGTTGAAGATCCGCGTTTCGCCGGCGGCCAGGAGTTTCTTCATCGCGAATTCAGGCGATGTGTGCAGATACAGCTTGCGTGGATTCTCGCCGGCGACATCGCGATATTCGCTTGAAAAGGCGTGCAGATGCGTCTCGTTGCCGGGGGAAACCTGAAGGATCGGCGTTTCCGTTTCGAGAAATCCCTCAAACGCGAAATAGTCGCGCACGCCCTGCAGGATCCGTTGCCGGTCCAGCAGGAAGGGGCGACGGTCGGCGTGGCTTTCGGCGTGCCAGAATGGTGTGGATGACTGCATCCGGTCTGTCCGGTCGAGTTGGTGGCCTATGCTCGGGCTGGACCCTTGATCGCCCAGGCGCTAAAGGAGGCGCAATCCGCTGAAAAGCTTCATCCGACAGCTTCACCGAAGAGAATTGCAGCCCCATGGCCAAAGTAATCGCCAGCTCCCTGCGCAAGGGCAATGTCGTCGATATCGACAACAAGCTCTACGTCGTCCTTGTCGCCAACAATATCCACCCCGGCAAGGGTACGCCCGTGACCCAGCTCGACCTGCGCCGGATCGCCGACGGCGTCAAGATCTCCGAGCGCTACCGCACCACCGAACAGGTCGAGCGCGCGTTCGTCGAGGAAAAGACCTACACCTTCCTCTATGCCGACGCCGACGGTTTCCATTTCATGAATCCGGAAAGCTACGAGCAGGTGGCGGTTCTGGAGGATATCATCGGCGATGGTGCGCCGTTTCTGACCGATGGTGCCGAGGTGCAGATCAGCCTGCATGAAGGCAACCCCATCGCCCTGCAGCTGCCGCAGCGGGTGACGCTCGAAATCACCGAGACCGAGCCCGTGGTGAAAGGCCAGACGGCATCCTCCTCCTACAAGCCGGCCATGCTCTCCAACGGTGTCCGCACGATGGTTCCGCCGCACATTCAGGCGGGAACGCGCGTCGTCATCATGACCGAGGACGCTTCCTACGTCGAACGTGCCAAGGATTGACGCCTTGTCATTCCGCGTGGAACCGACGTTCGGGCGGAGCTGAATGGATTCCGTGACGCAGATCGCGCTCGGGTCGGCACTGGGGCTCTCGCTCATCGGGCCGAATGCGGGCGCGCGGCGCTCGGTGGCGATCGGAGCTGTTCTCGGCACGTTGCCCGATCTGGACGTGTTCTGGCCGTATGCCGATCCCGTCCAGAGCTTCACCCTGCACAGGAGCGTCACCCATTCGCTGCTCATGCAGGCCATCGCCGCGCCGTTTTTCGTGATGGCGCTGCGTCCGGTCCTGCGTGACGTGACCCCGCTTCGGTGTCTCCTCTTCGTTCTTGCCGTTCTCTTCACCCACTCCCTGCTCGATGCCGTAACCATCTACGGTACCCAGTTGCTCTGGCCATTGTCGCATCATCCCTACGGCACCGGTTCGGTATTCATCATCGATCCATTCTACACTCTGCCGCTTCTGGCGGTGACGGTCGCCGGGCTCTTTCGAAGGCGGCTCGGGACCATGCTTCATCGCGCCTCGCTGGTCGCACTTCTCGTCAGTACGGCCTATCTCGGCTGGGGCCTTTGGGCGCAGTCCATCGCCCATGCACGCGCCGCACGTCATATGGAGCGGTCGGGTCTCGCTCCGGACAGGATTCTCGCCACGCCGATGCCGTTTTCCACGTTGCTCTGGCGGGTCATCGTCATCGATGGCAGCGACTATTTCAATTTCTACCTGCCGGTTCTGGGCGGTGAGGAGAGTGGCACTGTCTACCGGCATCGCCGCCTTGCCCTGTCCGATGCGTGCCTCGAGGAGATCGACGCGTTTCGCACGCTTCGCGACTTCACAAAGGGATTCTACAGCATCGGCCTCGCCGGAAACGCCGTACGCATG
Source organism: Geminicoccaceae bacterium (assembly GCA_020446285.1). Taxonomy (GTDB): domain Bacteria; phylum Pseudomonadota; class Alphaproteobacteria; order Geminicoccales; family Geminicoccaceae; genus JAGREO01. The sequence continues at coordinate 19,777 of JAGREZ010000211.1, read as the reverse complement.
GCGGATATCCGCATGGGTGTGACGCCCGATTATGTGTTCGATTTCATCATCGGCGAGCGCACCACTGATGGTATCCTTGCCGTCGTGCCGGAACAGATCGAATCCGGGCGCGCGCGAGAGAGTGACCTTTCATGGCTTCTCGCCGGCATGGTCGGAGTGACGGAGGTGCGGCCGGCCGAACGCGCAAGCCTCGTTGCCGATCTGAGCAGTGGCGGTGGCGATCTGTCGAAACGGGCTGCCGATGCGGCAACGGAAACCGACCGGATGCCCTGCGCGCGTTGATCCCGTCCGTTCAACCACCTGTGGCGACCGGGACGGCCGTGCCGACCATGCAATCGCGGGTGACGATCGCGGCGAGCCGCTCCTCGCTCCAGCCCTGCGTTCCCCCGGGCCGTCGCGGCAGCACGAGATAGCGCATGTCGGCGGTGCTGTCATGCACGCGAACCTCGACATGGTCGGGCAGGGTCAGCCCGAACTCGCGCAACACCGCGCGCGGCTCCCGCACCGCCCGCGAACGGTACGCGCGTGCCTTGTACCAGTCCGGCGGCAGGCCGATCAGCATGCGCGGATAGCATGAGCAGAGGGTGCAGACGACAAGCTGGTGAACCGTATCGGTACTCTCGACCGCGCGGATCGGTATGTTGCCGGTGTCGATCCCGAGTTCGGCGGCCGCCGTATTGACATCCTCGAGCAGCCTTTCCCTGTAGGCCGGATCGACCCAGGCACGGGCGACGACACGGGCGCCATCCGCCGGCGAGCGGCTGTCGATATCCTCAAGCGTGCGCCGCAGTTCCTCACCGGTGATGACGCCCTTTTTCTGCAGCAATGCGGCGACAGCCTCGGTGAGCGCCATGTGATGGGTCAGCGGCCCGTCCTCGATATCCGGTTGTCGGGGATGCGGATGGTCATGCGATCCCGCAGGGTCGTGGCTCACCCTTCGGGCTCCAGCCAGTGCTCGTAGATATCGGCGACGAGCGTGTCGGTTTCGGCACCGTCATAGTCCGGCCAGAGCGCGCTTTGCCGGAAGCTCACCCGGTAGAGCGGCCGGCGCGGCTCGCCATTGCCGCCATAGGCAAGATCCTCGGGATTGCCGAAGGTGCCGAGAAGCTGCACCACCACGCCATTCTTGCCGCGCGTGAACCAGGGTGTGCGGACATGGCCCGGCGGAGTGAGCGACTTGACCCTGACAGTGGATCCGGGATCGAAGCGCGGCTGATCCGGCATGAGAGGTTTCTCCCGTTTTATTGTGATTGTGACCCGACCGCCTGCGCGTGCCGGATTTGCGCCTCCTGCATCGCCTCGCCGAGCTCGCTGACGCCGATGACGCGTTTTTCGAGAAGATTGTTGCTGATCGAGGTGATCCAGCGTTCATAGTAGCTCAGGCGATCATAGGCATCCGGTCCGATTTCCTCGATGCCCCGGCGCAGTTCGTCGACGGTCATGATTCCCTTGCCCGACAGCAGGCGCAGGATCGCATCCACCTTTTTTTCCCAGGGGGCATGGGCATGCTCGTCCGTTGCGACCGGACCGGCCGGCAATCCCCCCATATCATGATGCCGTCTCGGCATCCCCGTTCTCCCCCGTTTTCGGCGCATCGGCCATATTAGGGCACCGGCGCCAGCAATCAAGCGTCGGTCGCTGCGCGGCCTTCAGCCGCCACAGCTCAGGTCGAATGCGGCGAGGCCCTCTTCGAGATAATCGGCCAGCAGCGGCATGCCCATGAGATACTCGGCCGTGCGCTCGTTGGCGTTGCGCCGCGCCTCCTCCATGGCCTGCTCCCATTCGTCGCGGCCATAGCTGCCGCGCCCGACCCAGGCGAGCGCGACGATTTCCGCCGCCTCGTCCTCGTTGAGTCGGTTGACGAATTCATGGATCTCGTCCTCGACGAGACTTTCCTCGTGAATCTCCGAATCCTCGTCGATTTCATCGAACTCGTCGCCGCCGAGATCCGAGCCCGGATCCTCGTCATCCTCCGGCATGTCCGCGTCGAACTGGCGTGCGAGCGAGACGATATAGCAGACCTTGTCGATCTCGACGGTTAGCATGGCGGGTTCCCCCTCTGTCGGTGGTTGGATCTTTTCTTCATAAGGGCCGCGCGCGCAAGCATTGATCCAGCGCAATCGGACGGCGACGCCGTGGAATGCCCTGTAGCCTCCTTGCGACGTCGTCGAACAAATCTGCGGCAATCCAGCGTATGCGCGAATTGCGGATGGCGTGACTAGCTTTTTGCGTTACATTCCTCGCCATTCGTTACCGACCCAGGATCTGCGAGAGCCGACGAGATGACCAATCCGCAACGGTTTATCAACCGTGTGATACTCTTCCTCTTGCTCGCCGGCATCGTCGTCGGCGCCATGTATGAAATCATCTGGCGGGCCTTCATGCACAACCCCGCCCTCAATGGTCTCATCCTCGGTGTCCTGCTGCTCGGCATCCTCTACGCGGTGCGGCGCATTCTCCAGCTCAAGCCGGAGGTTCGCTGGATCGAGGCTTTCCAGACATCCGGCGCCAGCTTCGCCGTGGAGACGCCGCCAAGACTTCTGGCCCCGGTCGCCGGTGCGCTCGGCGAACGCGAACGGCGCGGACGGGCTTCGCTCTCGGCCCTTTCTATGCGCTACCTCCTCGACAGCATCAGCGCGCGGCTGGACGAAAGCCGCGATATCACCCGCTATCAGACCGGTCTCTTGATCTTCCTCGGTCTGCTCGGCACATTCTGGGGTCTGCTGGAGACGATCAATGCGGTGTCCAAGGTCATCTCCGATCTCTCACTCGGTGGTGACGACCTCATCGGCATGTTCGACGAACTCAAGGCAGGCCTCGCCGCACCGCTGAACGGCATGGGAACGGCCTTCAGCTCATCGCTCTTCGGTCTCGCGGGCTCGCTCGTTCTCGGCTTCATCGATCTTCAGGCCTCGCAGGCGCAGAACAATTTCTACAACGAGATGGAAGAGTGGTTGTCGAGTCTGACCCGGCTCTCCGGCCATGATGGCGGGTTCGGCGTTGATCACGATGACGGCCCCATGCCGTCGATCCAGTTGCAGGCGATGATGCAGCAGACCGCGGAAAATCTCGAAAATCTGCGCGAGACGGTGATCCGCAGCGAGGAAACGAGAGGACAGCTCAACAGCGTTCTCAACGGTCTTTCCGAACGTCTCGGCGAACTCAATCATCGCCTGCAGCGCGAGCAGGAAGCGCGCATGCGCGGCGGCGAGGGGGGGCTTCGCAGCGAGGGTGGCGGCGATGCCGGTCCGGAGCATCTGCGCAGTATCGACATGAAACTCACCCGTCTTCTCGAGGAGGTATCGCGGGGCCGCGAGGATTCGACGCGCGAGTTGCGCAACGAGATCAAGCTGGTATCCCGCACCATCGCCATCGCCGCCGGCGAACCGCAATCGATCCGGAGCTGACGCCGTGGCTCGTGCGCGTTCGAGACGCGATCCGATCGATATCTGGCCGGGCTTCGTCGACGCCCTGTCGACCCTGCTCATGGTTATCATCTTCCTTCTCGCCGTCTTCATGCTCAGCCAGTTCTTCATGAGCCAGCTGCTCGAAGGGCGGGACGAGGAGGTGGACGAACTCGAGATCACGGTTGCCGATCTCGTCCGCGATCTCGAGCTCGAACGGGAGATGAGCCATGATCTGCGCCGCAATGTCAGCCGGCTTTCAGCCGATCTCGGTGCGGCCCGCGCGGAATCCGAGGATCTCGTTCGCCGGCTCGATGATGTCGAGAGTGAACGCAGCGATCTGAGCGAGCGGCTGGCGCTGATGCTGTCCGAACAGTCGCTGCTGCAAAGCGAATTGCAGGGTGGACGGGAGACGGCCGAGGAACGCGAAGCGCGGATCGCGGCGCTGGAGGCGGAGCTCGACCTCAATCTGAACGCGGTGGAAGCGGAGCGCGGGAAGGTCGAACTGCAGCTGGCCGAACTCGAGCGGCTGCGCGCGGAAATCGCTGACATGACCGCCGTTCATGCCGAGCTCCAGCGGCAGATCGAGGCATCGGCAGGTGAGCTCGCGCAGCGCCGGGCGTCCGAGGGTGCGCTCGAGGAGGCGCTGGCGGAAGCCGAACGGGAACGGGCCGAGGCGCTGGCGCAGGTGCGCGAGCTCAACCAGGCGATCAACGCCCTTTCCGTCAGGCTGTCCGGCCTCGACAATGCACTTCTCGAAAAACAGGGCGAGATCGACCGGCAGTCGGAAACCATCTCGCAACTCGGCGCCCGGCTCAACGAGGCGCTGGCGAACGAGGTCGAGGAGCTCTCGCAGTTCCGTTCGGAGTTTTTCGGCAAGCTGCGGGGCGTGCTCGGATCGCGGGACGATGTGCGTATCGTCGGCGATCGTTTCGTCTTTCAGTCGGAGGTACTGTTCGCCTCGGGCGAGGCGGAGATCGGTCCGGGCGGCCGGCAGCGTCTTGCCGAGCTGGCGCAGACGCTCAGACAGCTTGTGAGCGAAATTCCGGCGGACATACCCTGGGTTCTGCAGGTCGACGGACATACCGACAAGCGCCCGATCAGCACGGCGCGCTTTCCCTCGAACTGGGAGCTTTCCACGGCCCGGGCAATCTCGGTGGCGCGTTTTCTGATCGCGCAGGGCATTCCGGCCGACCGGGTGGCGGCGCGGGGCCTCGCGGAGTTCCAGCCGCTCGATGATGCCGAGAGCGAGGCAGCCTACCGGCGCAACCGCCGGATCGAAATCAAGCTCACCAGTCCGTGACCTCGTTATCGACACGCTGTCATGCGGTGTGGATTGATCGACGACGGGCATTTGCATTTCACAGCCGTTGCGGCAAAGTGTGCGCCGTGTGGTCAAGGGGGTACGGACCGGCCGGTGATGGCCGTCCCTCCCTGATGTATGAATGGCTGCATCGATGAACCGGATTTTGAACTAGTCGGGAAGATACGGGTGGCAAACGCAACCGGCCCCGGGGCAAGAGTCCCGTCCCGGACGAGCGGTCCTTCGACCGGGCGGGACGAAGCGCCTCCGTTCGAGGCAATGGTCGAGACGCATCGGCGCGCGGGTCGCGGCATGACCCTTTACTGGATGTTTCTGGTGGCGGGCGGGATCGCTCTCGTCGTTCTCGGCTGGATCAATGTCATTCCATGGCTGGTTGGTCTCATCACGGGAATTGTCGCCATTGCCGTCGCCATCTTCCCCTGGCGTGAGGCGGTGGAACGGCGCGAACGTGTCGAGGGATTGCAGGTGCTCGGCGAGGAATGGCGGGAGATGATCCGCGAGCCGAATATCGGCGAGCGGGAACGGCAGGGTTTCGCGGGTCTCCTCTGGAGGCTCTATTCGTCCGACAAGAGCGTGGGCTAGGCTGGAAACGATGGCGAAGAGAACGAACGAGCTCGAGAACCACCTCAGGCAGTGGGAAGCCAGAAACCGCAAGCGCACCGCCCTCGTGACGCTCGCGCCGGTGGCGGCAGCACTGGGGCTGTCCTGGTATGCGCATGATCGGGTCACCACGGTGGAGAGCGGACTGGATCAGGCGCTGCAGACGCTGGAAGTGCCGGCGTCGCAGACCGGCGACGGCTCGATCGGGGCCAAACTCGGCGCCTTTTCGCAGGTGAGTGAGGAACTCGGCAGGCTGCGCGCATTGCCGGGCGAAATGGACCAGACCCGTAATGCGCTCGAGCAGCAGATCGCCGATCTGACAGCGGCCCGCGATGCGGCCGTCGCCGAGGCGGGAGTCATCTCCGAAACGGCCGGATCGAGCGAGGCCGCGCTGGTCGAGGCGCTGGGCGAGATCGAGAGACTGGGGGCCGAGGCCGAGGAAATCCGGACCGGATCCGCGAACGAGCTGGCCAGTCTCGCTGCCGCGCGCGATGCGGCGATGAACGAGGCCGCGGCGCTTGCCGGCGAGCGTGACGAGGCATTGGCGGAAATCGAGCGGGTCACTGGCGAGGACGGGGCGCAAATCGCCGAGTTGCAGGCGCTCGTGGATGCGAAAGAGAGCGAGAAGAACGCCGCCATCCAGCTTCTCGGCAACGCGCTCGACGAGGCCGGGGCGAAGGCCGACGCACTGGCGGCACAGGCGGCCGCGGCCGAGGGGGCTGGCGGGGAAGCCGCGGCAAGGGTCGAACAGCTTTCCGAGGAACTGGCGCTGTCCGAGTCCGCGCGTGGGCAGGCCGAGCGGCAGCTCATGGAGCGGGGTGCCGAACTCGCGGCGGCACGAAATGAGTTGATCGCTGCCCGGAACGAAGTGGGTGCGAAGAGCGATGAGCTTGTCGCCATGCAGTCGGCGATGGAGGCGGCTTCCAGTGAGGGTACGAGTGCGCTCGGCGAGGCGCAGGCGACCATTGCCCGGATGACCGACCAGCTGGCACTCGCCGGATCGCGCGCGGCCGCCGCCGAAGCGCGCATCGCCGAACATGAGACGGAGCTTGCGGATCTCGCGGAGGATGAGGCCCTGGCGCGCAAGGCGGCCGGCCAGCTCTCCACTGAAATCGCGCTGGCGAATGAACGGATCAAGGAGGCCGAGCAGGCGCAGGACGCTCTTGCCGACACACAGGCGAATGTCGCCCGCATGGCCGACCAGCTGGCACTTGCGGGGTCGAGGTCGGCGGCTGCCGACGAGCGGATTGCCGGGCTCGAGGCCGAACTGGCTGTTGTTGCGGAGGAAGAACACCGGGCTCGCGAGGCGGCGGGTCGTCTGTCGATCGATCTGGCACTGGCGAATTCGCGCAACGAGGTCGCGGAAAGGGCGCTGGCGACCATGGGCGAGGAGCTCGACGTGGCCAGGGCCGAGAATGCCGATGCGGGCTCTTCGGTGGCAAAGCTCGCGACCGATCTGGCGCTTGCCGGCTCGCTTCGGGCAACCGCCGAGAACCGGATTGCCGGGCTCGAGGCGGAGCTGGCCGAATCCCGGCAGGCGCTTGCCGATGCCGAGGAGGAAATGCGTGTCCGTGCCGAGGCGGCGGCGAGGCGAGGCGAGGCGAATGCCCAGGCGGAAGCCGAGATCCGCGAGCTGGGCACCACGATCGAAGAGCTGCGCTCCGAACTTGCCGCGGTGGTCGCGGACGCCGGGGTGCGCGGCGCGGAACTCGAGAGCGCTCTCGCCGAGGCAGGAGAGCGCAACGGGGCGCTCGAGAGCGACCGGGCGTCGCTGATGGAACGGATCGGCTCGCTCGAAACGGAACTTTCGCAAAGGGATGAGGGCGTTACCCAGGCGCAGGCGAGTGTCGGGCAACTCACCTCCGATCTGGCGCTTTCCGCTTCGCGCGTCGCGGAACTGGAGGCGGAGCTCGGCGATGCGCGGGCCGGCTTGGCGGATGCCGAGGCGACGGCGATGCGGATCGCGGAGCTGGAGACGGAGGTCGAGGCGGGCCGGGCGGCCGAAGAGCATGCCGCCGAGCTCGAACGGCGTATCGCCAGTTTCGACGAGCAGAATGCGAGCCGGAATGCAGCCAACGAGGCTTTGCTCGAAGAGGCACGGGCGCGTGTCGGCGAGCTCGAAGCTGAACTCGAGGCGGTCCGTAGCCAGGCGGCGCTCGACCTGCAGGCCGCGACGGATGATCTCACCTCACGTCTCGAAGCCCGGGAGGCGGAGGCCGGGGCGGCGCTCGCGCAGGCGCTGGCAGCCGGTGAAGCGGCGGCCGGACGGGTGAACGAGCTTAAAGCCGAACTCGCCGATGCACGCTCCGCCATCGCGGCGACCGAAGCCGGGGCACCCGCATCCGATGAAGAGCTGTCGGCGATGGCGGGGCTCGAGCAGCAGGTGGATGAACTCGATCGCTCGCTCACCGACGCCCAGGGCATCATTGCCCGTCAGGCGCTGGAAAGGGACGAGGCCGCCGCCGAGGTCCGGCGGCTTCGCGAGGAGCTTGCCCGGGCCATGGCCGACTCCGAGGCGGCCCGCGCGGAACTCACCGGCGCGCTGGACCAGCTCGCATCCGCCGAGGATCGAGAGTCCGCCATGGAACAGATCCGTGCGCAACTCCAGTCCAGTCAGGAACCCGTCGAAGGTGTCCAGTCCTCGGTCGAGGCGGTGGTCGCCCGCGAGGGGCAGGTCATGACCCGGCTCATGAGCAGCATCGGCGGAGCGGAGGATGTCGAACTGGTATCCGGCGGCAAGCTCGCACTCGATTCCGGCGTTCTCTTTGCTTCGGGACAGGCGGAACTGAGTGACGCCGGTCGTGGCGAGCTGAACAGGGTGGCGCAGGATCTCAAACGCATCGTCGACCAGTTGCCGGACGATGTACCATGGGCCATCCGGGTGGACGGTCACACCGACAGCGAACCGCTGAGCGGCCGTGGACGCTATCGCACCAACTGGGAACTCTCTACTGCGCGTGCTTCGTCGGTCGTACGCTATCTGGTCGAATGGGGTATTCCCCGGGACCGCATCATCGCCGCCGGCTTCGCCGACACCCAGCCCATCGCCGAAGGAACCAGCCCCGAGGCCATGGCGCAGAACCGCCGTATCGAGATCAAGCTGACGGCACGATAGAGCTTCCCGACCGGGCCCATGAGCGTCGCGTAGCCTGGTAGCTGGCATCTCCGGCGACATTCGCCTTTCGGGGCGGTTTTCAGTCGCCCGGATGCGATCCGCAACTTGGCCGATAAGCTCCGCAAGCGCGGGCATGAGCTGCATTCCTCCGCTTCGAGGCGGATCCCTGCGGCCATGAACTGTATCGGCAGCCGACACAGCCTGATCATACCCGCGAGGTCGTGGCACCTTCGCTGATTCCGGTGAAAGCCGGCGACCGGGTGAAGCCGGATCGCCGTCAGGAAAGGCCGGGCCTCGGTCTTGTCTGTATCGGCCTGAGATGATCCAGATCAATGGGATCGCTGTCCATGACCAGCTACGGTGCGGATCTGCCTGAACAAGCGGGCCTCGCTGAGCGGTGCGACAGGCCTGTTGCGAAAAGGAAATGATGTGACGCGGACGAATGTGCGATTGTTCTGGGGGTTCTGGCTTGCATTGTGTGCAATCTGGCTGGCTCTGAACCCCGGTATCTTCACCGCGCCCGGCTTTTTCGCGGTTCGTGGGTTTTTCATTCAATGGACGGGTATGCTCTCCATCGCCGCGATGAGCGTGGCGATGATCCTGTCGATCCGCCCGCGCTGGATGGAGGCCCGGCTTGGTGGGCTCGACAAGATGTATCGCTTCCACAAATGGCTGGGCATTGGTGTGCTGGGTGTGTCCGTCGTTCACTGGCTGTGGTCGGAGGTACCCAAATGGGCGGTTGGCGCGGGGTTACTGGCCAGGCCGGAGCGCGGCCCAAGGCCGGAGATCACCGATCCGCTACGCGCCTTTCTTGCTTCATTACGCGGCACGGCCGAAGGGCTTGGCGAATGGGCTTTCTACGGCAGCGTGATCCTGCTCGTCATCGCCCTGATGGCCATCATTCCCTATCATCTGTTCCGCCTTACGCATCGCGTTTTCCCGGTGATCTATCTCGTTCTCGTATTCCATGCGGTGGTGCTGCTCGATTACGACATGTGGCTTACACTCATCGGGCTGATCGTGGCGCTGCTGCTGGCGGGAGGGGGATATGCCGCGGTGGTTTCCCTGTCGGGGGCAATCGGCAGGGGGCGACGGGTCGCGGGCAGGATCGCGACCTTGCACAACTTTCAGGGCGTCAGCTCTCTTGAAAGTGCAATACGCATGGATGCCGGCTGGCCCGGGCACAAGGCGGGGCAATTCGCTTTCGTGAAATCGAAACGATGGGAGGGTGCGCATCCCTATACCATCGCTTCGGCATGGAATCCCGATGATCCGAAGATCACCTTCATTACCAAGGAAGTGGGCGATCACACATCGACCCTCGCCCAAAACCTGAAGCCGGGGCAGGAAGTGACGGTCGAGGGGCCTTATGGCTGTTTTACCTTTGACGATGGCCTGTCGAGACAAATCTGGATCGGAGCGGGGATCGGCATCACGCCGTTCATCGCCCGATTGAAGGAAATAGCCGAGGCTGGTCCTGACATCCCGCAGCCGGAGATCGACCTGTTCCACTCGACCCGGGACGTGGATGAAGGCGCGCTGGATCGCCTTGCCGCTGACGCCCATGCGGCGAATGTTCGCCTGCATGTGCTGATCGACGAACGCGATGGTTTCCTGAGTGCGGAACGTATTTGCGAAACCGTCAGCCAATGGCGCGATGCCAGTATCTGGTTTTGTGGACCGAGCGGGTTCGGCAAGAGCCTGCGCGCGGATTTCGCGAACAGGAAGATGGATACCGACGCCCGCTTTCACCAGGAACTTTTTGCAATGCGATAGTGGCCATCAAAGCCCGGTTTTGCGGTTCACCCTAACCGTTGCCCGCGTGGTGTGACTGGCTGGTTTCGGAGGCATGGCCGAAGCGATTGCAATTACCCGAACGGCAGGTCCATACGCCCATACCATCGCACTTATCCGCCCGTTGCAGCTTTGTCGAAGCGGCGACGCCCTGCGGAATGCCGACGAAGCCCGCCGGCCCCTTTGCCTCGCATCGCGGCTATCGGCATTTCGTCGACACGCTGCTAGGCTCGGACGCATGAACGATGAAACCAGAAAACTTGTCCTGATCGACGGATCGGGCTACATCTTCCGCGCCTTCTTCGGACTGCCGCCCATGTCGCGGCCGGACGGGACGCCGGTGAATGCCGTCTACGGTTTTTCCACCATGATCTTCAAGCTCATGCAGGACTGGCCGGAGGATGACATGGTCGTCGTCTTCGACGCCGGTCGCAGGAGCTTCCGCAACGATCTCTATGCCGAATACAAGGCCAACCGCACCGATCCGCCGCCGGAGCTGGTGCCGCAATTCTCCCTCGTCCGCGACGCCGGGCGGGCGTTCGGCCTGCCGGTGGTCCAGCTCGAGGGATACGAGGCGGACGACCTGATCGCCACATATGCGAAACGGGGGCGCGGGCAGGGCCGGGAGGTGGTGGTCATCTCCTCCGACAAGGACCTGATGCAGCTCGTCGGCGATGGCGTTGCCATGTTCGATCCGATGAAGAACAAGTCCATCGGCCGGGAGGAGGTGATCGAGCGGTTCGGTGTCGGTCCCGAGCTGGTCCGCGACTGCCTCGCTCTTGCCGGCGATACCTCCGACAATGTGCCGGGTGTGCCGGGTATCGGTGTGAAGACCGCCGCCCAGCTGCTGACCGAATACGGCTCACTGGATGCACTGCTCGAACGCGCCGGCGAGATCAGGCAGCCCAAGCGGCGGCAGAATCTCATCGAACATGCCGACATGGCACGTCTTTCCCGTGATCTGGTATCGCTGTGCGAAGAGGTGCCATTGCCGCTGCCGTTGGAGGAGACCGGCCGCTCGGACTATGACGCGGCGACGTTGCTGGCGTTCCTGCAGGAAAACGGTTTCCGCAGCCTGATCGGTCGCATCGAGCAGGTGTCCGACCATGCCGAGGCCGAGCGTCTCGAACAGGTGGGCGAGGCGCGTTACGAGGCGATGACCGATCCGGATGCGCTCGATGTGCTGATCGCGCAGGCTCGTGAGACGGGACGGCTGGCGTTCGACACGGAAACGACATCGCTTCGCATCATGGAGGCGGAGCTTGCCGGCATCTCGCTCAGCGTCGAGGAAGGTCGGGGCTTCTATCTGCCCGTGGGGCATGTCGACGAATTCGGCCAGAAGGTGCAGGGTCAGTGGGAGCAAGACGAGCTGCTCGACCGCTTGCGTCCGGTCATGGCCGATCCGGCCGTGCTCAAGATCGCGCACAATCTCAAATACGATGCCGGCGTTCTCGACAAGTGTGGCGTGCGGATCCACCCGGTCGAGGACACGATGCTGCTGTCCTATGTCCTCGACGGAGCTAGTCACGGTCACGGCCTCGACGAGCTGGCCGAGCGTCACCTGCAGCATCACACGATCGCCTATGAGAGTGTGTGCGGCAAGGGGGTGAAGCAGATCCTGTTCACCCAGGCGCCGCTCGACAAGGCGGTTCCCTATGCCGCCGAGGATGCCGAGGTGGCGTTGCGCTTGTGGAAGCTGCTCAAGCGACGCTTGATCGAGGAGCGGATGGTCACGCTCTACGAGCGCATCGAGCGGCCGCTCATCTCTATCATCGCCGGGATGGAACTGCACGGGATCAGGGTCGACCGCGAGCATCTGCAGAAGCTCTCCTCGATCTTCGGCCAGCGCATGGCCGGGCTGGAAGAGCGGGCGATGACCATCGTCGGCCACACCTTCAATATCGGTTCGCCCAAGCAGCTCGGCGAAGTGTTGTTCGACGAGATGGGTATCGAGGGCGGCAAGAAGACCAGGACCGGCGCCTATGCCACCGGTGCGGAGGTGCTCGAGGGGCTGGCGGCGGCAGGTCACGAGCTGCCGCAGGTGGTGCTCGACTGGCGGCAGTTGCAGAAGCTGACGCGGACCTACAGCGAGGCGCTGATCGAGGATATCTCGCCGAAGACCGGCCGTATCCATACCTCCTATGCCATGGCCTCGACCTCGACCGGCCGCCTGTCCTCGACCGAGCCCAACCTTCAGAACATCCCCATCCGCACCGAGGAAGGGCGCCGGATCCGCGAGGCGTTCGTGCCGGAGGAGGGATATACGCTCGTTTCCGCCGACTATTCGCAGATCGAGCTGCGCGTGCTCGCGCACATGGCCGATATCGGCGCGCTCAAGGAGGCGTTCGCGAAGGATACCGACATTCACAAGGTGACGGCGGCGCGGATGTTCAAAAAGTCGCTCGACGAGGTCGAAGCGGACCTGCGCCGTTCGGCCAAGATGATCAATTACGGGATCATCTACGGCATCGGCGCCTTCGGCCTCGCCCAGCGTCTCGGCATTCCGCAAAAGGAGGCGAAGGCCTTCATCGAGGCCTATTTCGAGGAATATCCGGGGGTGCGGGATTACATGGAGGAGGCGAAGTCGCGCGCGAGAGAGAACGGTCATGTCGAAACGCTGTTCGGCCGCCGCTGCTACATTCCGGAGATCAATGCCAAATTGCCGACGCGCCGCAACTATGCCGAACGGCAGGCGATCAATGCGCCGATCCAGGGCTCGGCGGCCGATATCATGAAGCGCGCGATGATTGGCGTCGCCGGGGCGCTCGCACGCGAGAAGCTCGAAACCCGGATGCTGTTGCAGGTGCATGACGAGCTGGTGCTCGAGGTTCCGGATGCCGAGCTCGACACCGTTCGCGTCCTGGTGCGCGAGGTGATGGAGGGGGCTGCATCGCTTTCGGTTCCGCTCGTCGTCGATGTCGGTTCCGGTGCGAGTTGGGATGCCGCACACTGAAAGCCGCGCGCGGGATTTCCGCAATCGCAGGGATCCCGCTGCCGGTGAGCGCCATCACCGGCAGCGAGTGCGGCAGGCGGGTTGTCATACCGCCTGCAGGCGGCGGTAGATCTGCATGACCCGGTTCATGATCGCATCCTCGCTCAGATCGTCGAGGCGGGTGGTCGGGCGATAACCGCCGGTCTCGATCAGACGCGCAGCACCGAGCACGCCATCGGCGAGCGAGATCGGATCATTGTCGCAGATAAATCCGGTAGCACCCGTTTCCACCCAGTCGGGCACGTCGCCGACATCGGTGCTGACGACGGGGCGCATGCAGCGAAGGGCTTCCTTGACCACGGTCGGCGATGCCTCGTAGCGGCTGGTAAGCAGCAGAATGCCATGGTCGCGGATGATCGCCGGCACCTCGTCATGCGGCACGCAGCCGAGCCAGGTGATGCGCGAGGCGACCGGACTCTCGGCGATGCGGCGGATGAGCTGGCGGCTGTCCTCACCATCGCCGGCGATGGTCAGCCGGAAGGTCTCGCCGATCGCATGCAGCCGTTCGAGCGTCGAGATCGCCAGTGGAACGTTCTTCTGGTGACTGATACGCCCGAGGAGAAGAATGTCCCTGCAGCGGGCGACCGGAGGCGGGCCGGGTTCGGTCTCCTCGAAGAGCGCCGAATCATAGGCCGCAGGGATCACGCCCGCCTTTTCGAACGGCTCGCGCAGGACGATGTCGGCGAGAGTCTTGCGATCGCGGTTGCTCACGCAGACGATGGCGTCGGCAAGGGCGATCGCGCGCCGCTCGAAATGGAGCATGGCCCGGCGCAGGGGCGAGGCGAGCCTGCCGAGCCAGCCCTGCAGCACCCGGCCGGTGACATTGTGATAGCTGATGAGGACCCGCCCGATATCGGGGCAGAGTGCGAGCTTGGGCCATGCGGCGTAGTTGCGATGGAAATGAAAGACATCGCCTTCCCGGAACTGCTTGCGGTGCAACCAGAACCAGCGCCACAGCGCGAGGTAGTAGATGAGGAAATTCGATCCTTTCGATATGTAGTCTATGTTCGGCGCGATGCGCAGATCCTGCATCTTCGTTCCGACCAGACGGAATTCCAGTCCGGATTTCAGCAATGCGCGATGAAGGCCGCGGAAATGCTCGGCTCCGCCGCCCAGATCGTGAGCCAGCGGGTCATTGTTGTAAAAGACGTAGATCACGGAGATTGCCTTTGAAAAACGTCCCGCCCACGCCGGCGAGATCGAGAATTTCGTGGACCGACCGTATTGGCGGGCCCTGATTGTCGATGACCGCGAGGCCGAAACGTTCGGCCATGCGGTCGTAGAGTTGCCGACGTCTTGCGTAATTGCGGTCGGCGAGCGCGTCCGGTCGGTCCCGCGCCACGGCTTCGGGATGACGGCGAACGAGAACGGCAAGAAACGGTGAGGGAAGCCGGGCGACGAGACGCGGGCCCAGCCGGTCGAGTATGAGGTCGTCGAGACCGGTATCGATGCAGAGATCGACGAGCGTGTCGAAGATGCAGCGATCGGCGAGAACGAGCCGGCTGCCCCGGCTCCTGTAGCGCAAGGCCAGATCGATCCTGTTGTCGATGATCTGCAGGAGGAGAAAGGGCCAGGCGAGCCACGGCGTTCGGGCGAAGTCGTGATAGCCGGTCACCGTGGCGCCGGTCCGTTCGCGGCGATTGTGGCCGGTGAGACGGGCAAGGGCGAGGAGCGGTCGCGAGAGATAGTTGCGGAACCGGCTCCAGACATGAACTGTGGCGATGCCGCGCGCCGACAGTTCGTCCGCGAGATGGCCGAGAAGGAAGCTCTTGCCGGTGCCATCCGCGCCGCAAAGGGCGATCATGGCGAGATCATGGATGACCCGCGGACGCGCGGGCGGCAGCTTCTCCGCCTCCGCGCGCCAGCCCCGCCAGTTCGAGAGGTTCAGGCTCGAGGGAGGGGGCGAGGGCGAGCGTATGGCATGAAACAGCGCTTCCGGCAGCATCTTCGGGTCGCGGACGACGATACCGCCGAGATCGGCCGCATATTCGCTCACACCGGGTGTGTCGAGTGTGACCACTGTGCGTCCGGCGAGCCCGGCCTCGAGCACCACGAGCGGCACATCGGATATGGGAGCGAGAAAGGGCAGAAGGAAAATGTCGACCCCGCTCACGGCCCGTCGCAGATCGCGTTGCGAGAGCATGCCCACATGGCAGTGAATGCGCCCGGCAAAAGGACTCCGTTCGACCCGGTCGAGAAAATCCTCCATCACCGCCCGTCCGCAATCGGGGCGAAGCAGCAGCAGGAGCCGCGCGTCGAGGCCGTCGCCACAGGCCGTCTCGAACGCCGAAAGGGCGAGTATGGCGCCACGGGCCGCAAGCGGCGGGCCGAGATAGCAGATCACCGGCGGGCCATGTCCGGCGGTGCCGGCGCCGTTGCGCGGGAACGGCGTTGCCTGCGGGCGGACATGCTTGCCGAGAGGCAGTCCGCGGGCGAAGAAACGGCTCTGGCTCGACCGGCTGAGATAGATGATCGCCGACGCTCCCGAACGGCGATATCCGGCGGTGAGCACGAATCCCGGAATGAGACTGTCGAGCAACGGCCGCAGGGTCTGCCGGCGCTCGCGCCATACCGGACCGGGGCCGGCGGCGAGGATTTCCGCCATGCGCAGGCAGGGACTCGCCATGAGCAGTAAGGTTTCGGCGCGCCAGCGCGGATGGCGCATGAGAGCGAGGGCACATGGTCCCGAAAGGACGATCACCCTTTGCGGATCGAGCGCCAGAACGAGGCCCAGAAGCTCGGCCGTCGCCCGGCCATGGCGAAAGAGCCGGCGCACGGAGGCGATTTCGTAGGGGCGGTCGCCGGGGACATCATCGCTGTCGGTGACGACCGTCACCCGCTCCCCGCATTCGAGAAGCCCCCGCGCGATACCATCGACGGAATGCCAGGGCTGCCGGCCTGTCCTGTCGGCGGCAAGGCCGAAGGCGACGAGAACCGTCGAGCCGGGGATACCGGAAACGTTCTGCATCGAGGTCACGCGGCGCATCGCACCGGCTCGCGGTAGATTCCGGCGAGCCGGTCAACGATCAGCTCCCATTCGAACCGCTGTTCCACCACGCGGCGCGCCGCCTCTGCCCGCTCGCGGCTCGCTTCCCCGTCGGCGAAAACTTCGCCGATGCCCCGGGCAAGGCCGAAAGCCGAGGTTTCGACGACCCGCATCGGCGCGTTCGGCCCCATTTCGACGGCGAGCCCGGTTGCGGTCGAGACGACGGGTGTTCCCGCGGACATGGCTTCGAGCAGACTCAACGGTCCTGTCTCATAGTCGGCCGGATTGACCAGACAGCCGACGCGCCTCAGCGTTTCACGCAGTCTGTTCCTGTCGAGAAAGCCGTGGAACAGAACCCTGTCGGCGAGGCCGAGGCGGCGCACATGCCGGCGAAGGGCCGTCTCGAGCGGTCCCTCGCCGGCGATCTCGAGACGGATGCGTGGATCGTCGAGCAGGACCATGGCATCGAGCAACCTGAAGAGTCCCTTGCGGTAGCCGAGACGGCCCGCGAAGAGAACATGACGATTGCGCAATGCTGTCGGCGAAAAGGTGAAGAAGCGCGTGTCGACGCCATTGGTGATGGTCTCGATCCCGGCCGGTGGGGAGCGATAGTTCGCGTCGAGTTCGCGCGCCACGGCACCGGATACGGCGATGATGCGGTCGGCGCGGTCGAGATGTTTCTGTTCGTAGCCGGCGCTGATCCATTTCGCGTTGAGCCGGGTGAGCCTCGCGCGCAGGTCGCGCTCGGGAATGGCGGCGGTGTCGGTGAGAAGGGGGCTGTGAACGGTGACGACCAGCTTGCGGCCGGTTTCGAGTGGCGGCAGCAGGGGCAGGTGGAGATGAACGATATTGGCGCCGCCCGCTCCCTCATCGAGCCAGCGCTGGAGAAGCGGGCGGATCATGGCGTGATGGAACGGACGCAGCTTCCAGTAGGGATAGCGCAGATGCTCGATGCCCTGCTCGCGGCGGCGCTGCCAACGGCCGAAGCGCGAGCCGGGCGACAAGATGATGCTGTCGATCCCTCGCGCGCGCAGGCGAAGCGCGATTTCCGCAATATGGCGGGCGATACCCTCGCGCGGCGGAAAACGGTTGTTGGTCAGGAACGCAACGCGCATCGTCAGGCCGTCTCCGGCCGGGCGTCGTCGCGGGGATCTGCGGCGAGGGGCCCGTCCTGCCGATTGCGCTGCCAGAAGAAATCCTGCTGGCTCATATGCGCGGCGAGCGGTTCCGGCAGGTGACGGCCGAGCATTCCGAGCCGGTATCCCAGAAAACGCATGGCCGTGTGGAGGAGGGCATAGGGGATCGAGTGCGGCTGTTCGTTCCACAGATGGCGGATGAGGGCGGCAAGGAACGCGATGCCGCGCTCTTCGTCACGGCCCCGCGAGAGAAGCAGATCGCGGAACTGCGCGCGGCTGTAACCGATGTCGAACTGGCGCCGGAAATCCCGAAGGAGGCCGCCCGGATGGGAATGGACGACGAGGGCCTCGGGGACATAGGCGATGCGCCGCCCGGCTTCGAGCAACTGGCGTGCGGCGACCGTCTCCTCGCTGACGAGTGTGTGTCTGAAACCGCCGATGGCATCGAGCGCATCCTGCCGCCAGGCTGCACAGCTGTTGGAGCAGAAATGGCTGTAATTGCCGTATCTGTCCCAGTCGTCGAGCGAGCGGATACCGCCATCGGTGGGATAGTTGAAGGCCCGGATGAAACGTTCGATCACGTCCGCGCCGGGGCGGGCGAGCTGGCGGGCATAGGTCATGTCGACGAGGCCGTCGAGGATCGGGCGGGTGAGTCTTTCGAGGAAATCGCAGGACAGTGGCCGGGCGTCGGGCGTCATCATCACGACGATGCCGGTGCCGAGCCTCTTGCGCGCCGCCTCGCGGGTGGTCCCGTGATTGAAACTGCCACGCGGGATCACCCAGGTGTCCGCGCCAAGCTCCAGCGCGCGCCCGATCGTGCCGTCGTTCGACGAGGAATTGACCACCAGAATGCGGGGCGCGAGCGGCGATCGCGCGAGCGGCCGGATACACCCGTCGAGCAGATCGCGCGCCCGATATGTGACAATGCACACACCGACGCTCGAGGATTGCACGGACAACACCTATCTCCTTGAAGAAATTCGGAAAGGTGACGCCCGACCGTGATAAGGACCCGTGCGAAGATTGGCCGGGTCAGCTAGAAAATTCAACCATTAATTGATAAAGCTCTGCCATTCGCATGGTTGTGCTCACTGTAGAATTCCGCGAGCGCGCGCCAGACCGCGGCGAGGTCGCCGCCGTCGCTATCGAGGACCGGATCGCAATTGATGCGGACCGCGGGTTCCCTGTCGTCCGGGTGGCCCGTCGGCACGGCGGCGGCGGTGAACCGGCACGGACGTCCGAGCAGGGGACGCATCTCCCGGGCCAGCCGGGCGGTGAAGTCGCCGACGCTTTCGGCGAGGCCACCCGGTGCCAGCCGATAGAGTCCGGGTCTTGCCGGCATGTCGAGGGCGAAATCGGCATAGGCGCCGGCAAGCCGCTGAACCGGGATGAAATCACGGATCCGTGCGGCGTGCCGGATCGATGCGATCCGGCCACACTGCCAGCTCGTCATGAGTTCGCTCACGAGGCCGGGTTTCTCGAGCGGTCCGAAGGGGTGCGGAATGACGACCTTGCCGACGGCGAGACCGTTTCGTTCCCCGGCAAAGCGCAGGCAATGCCAGCTCAGGGTCTTGGCGAGCCCGTAGGCGCCGATGGCCGGCCGGTGGCCGTCCGCGCCGCCTTCGTCGGCCTCGAACAGACTGCCGCTGACGACGATGCGCCTGCAGCCCTGACGGGCGAGGCGGGCGAGCAACATGTCGATGCCATCGCAATTGCGTGCCGCCGCTGCCAGCGGATCATAGCCGGCGGAGCGGAAATCACCGACATCGGCGCCGTGCAGGCAGACGAGATCGAAGGGGCCGGTCTCGTCGACGAGATCGAGCAGGCGATGCGAGCCTGTCGGTGCATGTTCGACGAGCAGTGCCGTGCGGCCGGCCAGCCTGATGCGCAGGTGGCGCAATCTTGAGCCTTCCTCCATGCCGTCACCACCGCAATCGCCGCGAAGCGGGGCGATCACCTGTGCGCCACGGGCCGAAAGAGCGGCGGTGATCCATGCTCCGGTAAAGGAAGCAGCACCGGTCAGGAGAACTCTCGTCATGCCGGAACGCTGACCTTTGACAGCTGCCGGTCAAGGTCGAACAGGGGATGCCTTCGGTCGCGCGGCGATATGCAGGCGGGTTCCGCGGGCCACCGGATCGCAAACGCCGGATCATCGTGACGGACGCCGTCCTCATGCAGCGGCGAGTAGGCGGCGGAAACGAGGTAGTGAACGACCGAATCATCCTCGAGCGTCATGAAGCCATGCGCGCACCCCTCGGGCACGACCATGATCCGTCCGTCATCGGCGGAGATTTCCGCCGAGAACCATGTGCTGAAGGTGGGCGAAGAAGGTCTGAGATCGAGAACGACATCGTAGATGCGCCCGGCGACGCACTGGACGATCTTGGTCTCCTCGAATGGCGCATGCTGGTAGTGCAGTCCGCGCA
>JAGREZ010000210.1:4479-7582 GCA_020446285.1 Geminicoccaceae bacterium | reverse complement strand
TTGGCATTCGCGATCGGGAGCAATTCCCTCTGATTTTCTACCGCGAGAATTGCGCGGATATGGCGCTATGCGAGGATGACATCGACGAGGGGTTCATCGCGTCAGCCCGTTCGGTTGTTCCGACGGGAACCCATCTCAGCAACCCGCGTACCGAGGCGGCAGTTCTGAAGGCGCTGAAACTCGCCTGCAAGCATGGACTGAAGACGGCACTCGACATCGACTACCGACCAAATCTCTGGAACGTGGCGCGGCACGGCGAGGGAGAAAGTCGCTTTGTCGAGAGCGAACGGGTGACGGCCAAGCTGCAGGAGAGCCTGCACCTCTTCGATCTTATCGTCGGCACCGAGGAGGAGTTCCACATTGCCGGCGGATCGACCAATACGATCGAGGCGCTGCGCAACGTCCGGAANNGTGTCGGATGCGACGCTCGTGTGCAAGCGCGGACCCCTGGGCGCAGTGGCCTTCGAAGGCGAAGTGCCGGATAGCTTCGATGACGGGCAGACCGGCCCGGGTTTTCCGATCGAGGTATTCAACGTTCTTGGCGCCGGTGACGGCTTCATGTCCGGCCTGTTGAAGGGCTGGCTCGACGGTGAGGACTGGCCTGTCGCTCTCAAATACGCCAATGCCTGCGGAGCCTTCGCCGTATCGAGGCATGGCTGCACGCCGGCCTACCCTTCCTGGCAGGAACTGCAGTTCTTCTTCGAGCGCGGCATCATCCGCAAGGATCTTCGCAACGACACCGAGTTGGAGCAGGTCCATTGGGCCACCAACCGTGATCGAACGCATGGAGGCGACCGCTCGGAGATGCGTGTTTTCGCCTTCGATCACAGGATGCAGATGGAGGAAATGGAGGGCGCGACACCCGAAAGAATCGGTGTGTTCAAGCGGCTCTGTCTCGACGCTGCGCTCAGGGTGCAGGCTGGCCGGCCCGGGTACGGTATTCTGTGCGACGGGCGTCTCGGGCAGGAAGCGCTGTTCGCCGCCGAGGGTACAGGTCTCTGGATCGGGCGGCCGGTGGAATGGCCCGGTTCGCGACCCTTGACGCTCGAGCCGCAGATTGGCCCCGACTACGGTCGGTTGCGGGAATGGCCTCGAGACCAGGTGGTGAAGTGCCTCTGCTTCTGCCATCCGGACGATGACCAGGACATGTGGGCTGCGCAGGAGGATGTACTGTCACGCCTTTTCCACGCAGCGCGGCGCAACGATCTGGAGTTCCTGTTGGAGGTTATCCCCTCGAAGGTCGCTTCAATTGATGAGAATACAACCGCCCGGATCATCCGTCGCATCTATGCCCTCGGCATTTATCCCGACTGGTGGAAGCTGGAGCCGTTCAGAAAGAGTACAGCTTGGCAGAACGCTGTCGACGCGATCGAGCGCAACGACCCCCGCACGCGCGGCATCGTTGTCCTCGGCCTGGATGCTCCGGAGTCGGAACTGGCTGAAAGCTTCGCGCTTGCGGCAAGACAACCGCTGGTGAAGGGGTTCGCGGTCGGTCGCACAATATTCGGGCAGGTGGCGCGCGGCTGGTTGGCGGGCCGGATCGGTAACGAGGAATCGGTCGCCACCATGGCGGAGAACTATGGCCGTCTCTGCAAGATCTGGGACTCCGCGCGCAACGGAAAGGAATACGCTGCATGAACACCGTACGACTGACAGCAGCGCAGGCGATGATGCGCTGGCTCTCCGTACAGATGACGGAAGAAGGCGAGCGGTTTATCGAGGGTGTCTGGGCGATTTTCGGACATGGCAATGTGGCCGGGATCGGCGAAGCTCTGCACGGAATCGGCGATGCGCTTCCTGCATGGCGCGGCCAGAACGAGCAGACGATGTGCCATGCGGCGATTGCCTACGCGAAGACGAAGCGGCGTCGCCGCGCCATGGCGGTCACATCCTCCATCGGGCCCGGTGCCACCAACATGGTTACGGCCGCCGCGCTGGCCCATGTCAACCGGTTGCCTCTCCTCCTGATCCCCGGCGACGTTTTTGCGAATCGCCGTCCCGACCCGGTCCTGCAGCAGATCGAGGACTTTGACGACGGCACGGTGTCTGCGAACGACTGCTTCCGCCCCGTTGTGCGGTATTTCGACCGGATTTCCCGGCCAGAGCATCTGATGTCGGCATTGCCCCGCGCAATGGGCGTGTTGACGGACCCGCAGAACTGCGGCCCCGTCTGCCTCGCCTTTTGCCAGGATGTTCAGGCTGAGGCGTACGACTACCCACAGACGTTTTTCGAGCCGACCGTATGGCATATCCGCCGTACCGAACCGGACCCGCGCGAGGTGAACCGTGCGGTCGAGGCGATTTGTGCCTCTTCGCGACCGGTGATCGTCTCGGGCGGTGGTGTGCTTTACTCCGGTGCGGAGGCCGGGCTTCTGAATTTCGCAACCCGCCACAATATCCCCGTGGTAGAAACACAGGCAGGTAAGGGGGGGCTCAGCTGGGCGGAACCATTGAACTTCGGTTCACCCGGCGTGACGGGCTCTGCATGCGCCAACGAAATTGCGGCCAAGGCGGACCTGGTGATCGGTGTCGGGACACGGTTTCAGGATTTCACGACAGGATCCTGGACGGTCTTTTCGAACCCCGGTCGCAGGCTTCTGTCAATCAACCTCCACCCATATGACGCGATGAAGCACGGTGCGCTTCCGGTCATGGGTGACGCCCGGGTGACGCTCGAGAGGCTTTCAGCGGCGCTGGGCGATCGGCGTTTCGACGCACCTGATTTCAAGGCCCGTACTGACTGGCACGAAACAGTCCACACAGTAACGGCAAGTCCGAATGAAGCCGGCCTGCCGTCTGATGCACAGGTGATTGGCGCTGTACAGCGCGTGGCAGAGGAGAACACACTGGTCATGTGCGCGGCGGGTACAATGCCTGGCGCACTCCAGGTGCTCTGGCAGGCGCAGGCAGGCGGGTATCACATGGAGTACGGCTATTCCTGCATGGGCTACGAAGTCGCCGGCGCCATGGGCATCAAGCTCGCCGCTCCCGAAAAGGACGTTGTCTGTTTCGTCGGTGATGGCAGCTACATGATGGCCAATTCCGAACTGGCGACCGCCGTCATGATGCGCGTGCCCTTCACGATCGTTCTGACCGACAACCG
>JAGREZ010000210.1:3746-4374 GCA_020446285.1 Geminicoccaceae bacterium | reverse complement strand
GTCGCTCACGCCGCCTCGATGGGCGCGAATGCCGAGAAGGCATCGGGCATTGGAGATCTCGAGGCGAAGATCATTGCCGCCAGGGACCGGGATGTTCCATCGGTCATCGTCATTGACACGACCGCAGTTCCGGGCACTGGCGCGGGCGGTCACTGGTGGGACGTGGCCGTGCCTCAAACCGGTGGCCCCTCGCGGCTGGAGAAGGCGCGCGAACACTACCAGTCCATGAAGGCGAAGCAGCACATCGTAAACTGAGGTCCAGTTCCATGTCCCATCTCCTCCACCGTCCCTTCGGCGATCATGGCGAGGTGCACCGGATCACACCGGAGAACGCGCGTTGGCGCTACGTCGGCTTCTCGCTTTACAGGCTGCACCGCGGTGACCGGGCGGCCGAGCGCACCCTGGACCGCGAAGTCATCCTGGTGATGGTGGAGGGCAAGGCACGCATCTCGGGAGCCGGACAGGACTGGGGCGTTCTCGGTGAACGAATGGATGTGTTCGAGAAAAGTCCGCCTCATTGCCTCTACCTGCCCGGCGGAACGGCTTGGGAAGCCGTGGCGGAAACCGACTGCACCATTGCGGTCTGCTCGGCTCCCGGCATGGGTCGACACCAGGCGCGCCGTATCGG
>JAGREZ010000210.1:2523-3729 GCA_020446285.1 Geminicoccaceae bacterium | reverse complement strand
GCGTGGCAAAGGCAGCAATACGCGTTTCATCAACAACATTGCCATGGAGGCGGAGGACTATTGCGATAGACTGTTGGTGACTGAAGTATTCACGCCAGACGGTAATTGGTCCTCCTATCCATCGCACCGGCACGACGAAGACGACTATCCCCGGATTACTTATCTCGAAGAAACCTACTATCACCGACTGAACCCGAAAGACGGGTTCGGTATCCAGCGGGTCTACACCGACGACCTGTCACTGAATGAGACAATTGCTGTTCATGATCATGACGTCGTTTGTGTTCCGCGCGGCCATCACCCCTGCGGTGCACCCTACGGTTTCGAACTGTATTACCTGAACGTGATGGCCGGCCCGCGCCGTGCCTGGCGATTCGTGCCCGCACCACCCGTCGAGTGGATCATGACAAGGGACGCGAAGCCTGAGCTGGCCCCATGGCTGACCGCCGCGCCGGATTGAAACCCGCCCGCCCGCAGCCGCCACGCGACGGACAACAGAGCCTCGGGTTGTGATGCAGGTCGCAGCGAAGGGGTGACGGGTCAGGCGCGGTTTGCAGCGGCTACTTTTCTCGCGTATGCTACACTGTAGCATCAAAGGAGAATGTCTCATGCCTGCGGATCGCGCCGGCCACACGACCGTAACGCTTGGCGCGACAAAAGAAGTCGCGCAGCGCCTTGTTGCCGAGGGACATTTCGAGAGTATCTCCGAAGCCTGCCGCGAGGGCTTGCGGCGGCTTGAAACCGAGCGCCAGATCATCGACCGCCTTGTGGCGCTCGGCGAAGAAGGCATGGCGAGCGGGATCGACGAGACTTTCGATATCGACCGCATGATCGAGGACATGGAAGAGGCCGGGTGAAGCTGGTCTGGTCGACCCGAGCTGTCGCCGAGCTGCACGACATCCGCCGCTATTCGGTCAAGCGGTGGGGCGGGTCTGTCGCAATCTCCTACATGCGCGACCTGCGAGACGCCGCCAAAGCCGCCGCAAGGAATCCTGAAACGGCACGACCCTTGCGCGGTCCCTGGAAACGCGTGCGGGCGCGCTCGCATGTCCTCGTCTGTTACCTGGATGAGCCAGACGACCGGTTTGTCATCGCCCGCGTTCTGCATGGCGCGATGGACATCGAACGGCATCTGCCGCCGGACCCGCGCAGCTGACGCGATAGCGCATCCCGCGCATTTCTCGCCCTTGTTCTCAACGCCTGTGC
>JAGREZ010000210.1:1435-2462 GCA_020446285.1 Geminicoccaceae bacterium | reverse complement strand
TTCATCCCGATCCGCTTTCGCCCGCTGGCTCCGGCTCGCCTGATGAGCAGGCCGGCGGCACGGTCATGCACCTGCCTTCGGCCTTATCCGCAAATTCACCGGCACCAACATCAGACTCTGAATCCGTAAGGAGAGATTCCAGTGTGCCTGCTTCTCTGCCTCGCCGAACCCACCGCCGGAATGCGCAGGGAAGCCGCCAGTGCTGGCCTGTGGAACGACGCGCCGAAACTCCAGATCCTCACCGTCGAACAGCTGCTCGCCGGCGAACGCCCGCGCCTGCCCATGGCCGACCGCCGCGCCGGATCGAAACCCGCCCGCCCGCAGCCGCCACGCAATGGCCAGCAGAGCCTCGGATTGTGATGCAGGTCGCCGCCGCCAGGGGGTGACGGGTCAGGCGGGCTCGTTCAGGGCGTCGGCGATCTGGTCCGGCATCTTTGCCACGACCCGCAGATAGGAGCGTACCGCGCGGGCAGGCACCCGGCGCCCCTGTTCCCAATCACGCACCGACGCCCTCGAAAAACCGTAGCGCGCGGCGAAGAGTTGTTGCGACAATCCCGTCGCCGCGCGCGCACGGCGAGCCAGCAAAGCCGTTCGGCCGCGCTCGAACTCTTCATCGGTCAACGGCTCGTCAGCCCTATCGGGGTTCTTCGAAATAACGTCGGATTTCACGTTCCTCTGCCTTTCGCACGCTGATGATGCGAGCAGTATTGCCGCGCATCGTGAAAGCACAGACACACACCGCCCCCGATGTCATGCCATAGGCGATGATGCGCTCCTCACCATAGTCGAAGCGCAGGTCGAGCACTTCGAGCACGTTCGGGTCGGCGAGTACGGACGCACCGAGGGACAGCGAGAGCCCGTGCTTGCGCACGTTCTGGCGTTCCTTGTCGGGGTCGAACTCGATCTGCATGAAAAGAAAGTACGTTAGTGCCGTACTTTTTCAAGCGCAGTTGCGGCGATGCCGTACTTGATCGCGCTACAATCATCGCATCCCGCGCATTGCTCGCCCTTGTTCTCAACGCCTGTG
>JAGREZ010000210.1:0-1426 GCA_020446285.1 Geminicoccaceae bacterium | reverse complement strand
GCTGTAAAGCCGCCTGCGGGGCACGGACAGCGCCTTCGCGCCGGCCTTGGCTCACCGCTTCATCCCGATCCGCTTTCGCCCGCTGGCTCCGGCTCGCCTGATGAGCAGGCCGGCGGCACGGTCATGCACCTGCCTTCGGCCTTATCCTCAAATCCACCGGCGCCAACATCAGACTCTGAATCCATAAGGTGAGATTCCAGTGTGCCTGGGGGAGGCTCGGGGGAGGCATGAACAAACAACGGCGGATTCAATGTGTTGCGGCCGGATGGGCGTAACCAGGGCAAAAATCCGGGCGGTCAGCTTTGGCGGCGGTGACGAGCCGGGCGAGCGGTGGGATGTCTGTCGCGTTGGGTACGGCGAGTCGGTGGCCGAGGAGCTGGAAGAAGGAGACGTCGAGTTTCTGGCAGGTCTTCATGCATGCGAGCATCGTATCGCGTGCCTGACGGCCGGCGTCGGATCAGGTGCTGCCGGAAATCTTGCGCTTGGTGACGTGGCAAACCGATGAATCGATGAACGTCTGAACGGTTTTGTTGAACGCGATTCAATTCAACCAGCAAGAAGTCAATAAAATCAATAAATTGGCGCGCTCGAGAGGACTCGAACCCCTAACCTCCTGATCCGTAGTCAGGTGCTCTATCCAATTGAGCTACGAGCGCTTGCCTTGGCCGTGGTCTAGACGGTCGGGTGGGGTTGTGCAAGGGGTTTTGGTGAGGGGGCGGTCAATCGAGGTAGCGGGCGATGGTGGCGGCCATTTCTTTGGCGGGGGTGCCGTGGGAGAAATGGGTGAGGTAGCGGTTTTCGCCGTCCATGAGATAGGTGAAGGTCGAGTGGTCGACGAGATAGTCGGTGGTAGCACGGTCCTCGCCCTCGGCCTTCTTCGCGTAGACGCGATAGGCGGCCTTGACCGCGTCGATCGCCTCGCGGCTGCCGGTGAGGCCCTGCAGCTGCTCGTGGAAGAGGCTCACATAGTCGGCCATGGCCGGTCGGGTGTCGCGCTCGGGATCGACGGTGACGAAGATCGGCACGACCCGTTCCCGCTGTTCGGGGGTGAGCTCGTCATAGGCGGCGCTCATCAGCGCGAGCCCGGTCGGGCAGATGTCGGGACAGTAGGTATAGCCGAAATACATGAGCATCAGCCTGCCGGCGTAGGTCTCTTGCGTGACCGTGTCGCCATTCTGGTCGATGAGCTCGAACGGGCCGCCGATGGGAACCTCGTCCTCGGCCGTGCTGCCCTGTTCACCTTCGCCCTGCAGCGTCACGAAGGCGATGCCGGCGGCGATGGCCGCAAGAAGGAGAAGGCCGGCGAGGAGAAGATTGCGTTTCATGCGTATGGCTCCCTCTGGTGCATCGATCCAGACAGATCGTATCGAGCTGTCTGGAAAAATTGATGCAAAAACAACAAGCTGGTGCTCAGGCGTATGAACGA
>JAGREZ010000209.1 GCA_020446285.1 Geminicoccaceae bacterium | reverse complement strand
CGGGGCGGCGACCGCGCCTCCTCGTCCAGGTCAATACCGGCGAGGAACCGCAGAAGGCCGGCATTCTGCCCGCCGATGCGGATGCGTTCATCAGGGATGCCGTCGAAAACCACCAGCTGTCGGTCGACGGCCTGATGGCCATTCCGCCCGCCGACGAGGATATCTCGCTGCATGCCGCCCTTCTTTGCAGGATCGCCGAACGCAACGGTCTGGCGGTGCGCAGCGTCGGCATGAGCGAGGATTTCGAGACCGCCATACGCTTTGGCTCGACCATGGTTCGGGTCGGCAGTGCCATGTTCGGAGCGCGGATGCGTCGCACCTGAATGACGACCGGAATCCGTGCTCTCCGAACGCGAAGAGCCCATGCCGGAACGATGGCGACAGATTCCCGTTTCTCCTTTTCCCGGGTGCCCGTGGAACCAAAAAATCATTCGATATCAGACAGATGGAAATCCACCGGGACCC
This sequence comes from Geminicoccaceae bacterium, assembly GCA_020446285.1. GTDB lineage: Bacteria > Pseudomonadota > Alphaproteobacteria > Geminicoccales > Geminicoccaceae > JAGREO01. Next base: position 2,699 of record JAGREZ010000209.1, on the reverse strand, counting down.
TGCCGGCCGCGCCGGACGACGGGGTTACCGGGTAAAACCGGTGATCCCGTCACCACGCCGGCCCCGTTATGGCGTACCCCTTGGCCTGAGCTCGGTGATATCCTATCCTGCGTCGCATATCCGGATCGGTCGGATTCAAGGAGGCAGAATGTTGCGAAATCTGGTTTTCACGTCGCTCGCCGCGCTGGCCCTTTCCGTGGGCGCCGCGCATGCCGCGGGCGATGCCGCCAAAGGTGAGAAGGTCTTCCGTAAGTGCAAGGCCTGTCACGATGCCGAGAACGAGAAGAACAAGGTCGGGCCGCATCTCGTCGGCATCATCGGGCGCCCGGCCGGCACTGTCGACGGCTTCAAATATTCGGACGCCATGGCCAATTCCGGCATCACCTGGGATGCCGAGACCATCGACGCCTACATCGCCGAGCCCAAGACCTATGTCGAGGGCAACCGCATGGCCTTTCCCGGCCTGAAGAAGGAAGAGGACCGGGCTGATGTGATCGCCTACCTCGAATCGCTTCAGTAGCAGCGCAGGCCGTTCCCGTTCGGACGGCACTACGCCTGATCGACGATTTCATAGAGGGTCCGCGCCTCGCTCGCGGGCCCTCTTCGTGTTCCAAGCGAGAGAATGCGGATCACCATCACGCTGTCCGGCCGAACGAGTGTCGCAACATCGCCCACCCGGACGGCCTGATGCGGCTTGGTGACGAGCAGGTCGTTGAGACGGACGCGGCGCTTGCCGACAATCTCGGCGGCGATCTGGCGATGCTTGACGAAACGTGCAAAGAACAGCCACTTGTCGAGCCTGAGCGTTTCTGCGGGACCGGCTCCTCCCTTCACCTCTCACCTCTCACCTCTCACGACGGATTGACCTTGAGTTGCGCCAGAGCGGCGAAGGGGGAATCGGAAGGATTGCCCGGACCGCTCATGGCCTTGCGCTTTCGTTCGACCGGACGCGGGCGCGGTTGGCTGCGGCGACGACGACGCGAGACCATCGGCTCGTCGTCGATCATGGTGACGCGAAAGCCCAGCGCCGGCAGGATGGAAGTCAGGTCGGACTTGCTCAGCCCACCGATCGAGAGCATGTCCGCATCGATGGCGAAACGCTCGGCATTGCGTGCGGCCGCCCGCAGTCTCGCCGCGAGCCGTTCGGTCATGTCGACCCGAAGGGCAATGTCGCCGATCCGCATGTAGCCGAAGACGAGAGGAGATTGCGGAATTTCATCGCCGCGAAGATTGACCCGTCCCGGCGGCGGCGACCGGATCGCCTCTCCCTTGCCAAGTCCGTGCAGCAATGCCAGCGCTTCCACCGACGCTGGACGGATGAGCTCCGGCAGGTAGATGTTGAGCACGCCGAAGCGCAGGCCGAGCTTGCTCAGGATCTTGCGATCGGACTCGCCCAAAGCCGCGAGCTGTTCGCCCGCATCCTCGACCGCCATGGTGCCGAGGGCCTCGACGATGCGATAGGCCAGACCGCGCGCTGCGCCGCCGAGCGCCGTCCCCCGCGATGCCCGCTTGAGTGCCGCGAGCGGGCCGAGGCGGTCCTCGAGCCAACGGTCCAGCCAGCGGCGAAGCCGCGCGCGGATGGCCTCCACCTGTTGCCCCGAAAGGGCGTCACTGCCGAGGAACACGCATTCGAGATCGAGAGCCCGGCTGCTCGCGGCGAGCTGCGCCACTTCCGCACCTTCCCAGAGCAGCTTCGTGCCGTCGAGCACCAGCTCGTCATCCTCCGCCTCGACGATGCGGCGCGCTCGTTCGTTGACCTCGCGCACGACCGCCTTTCGCGCAGCAGCGGTCAGCACGCGGCGTTCGACATCCTCCTCGACATCGACGAGGGTGAAACGGAACCCGTCCATCCGCCCGACGGGATGGTCATCAACCGAGACCTCGCCGTCCTCGGCGACCATGGCCTCCAGTTCTCCCTGTTCACGCATGGATCGCAACAATGCGGCCGTTCTCCTGTCCACGAATTTCTGCGTCAGACGCTCGTGCAGCGCATCCGACAGCCGGTCCTCCACCTCGCGCGCCAGCCCTTGCCAGTGGCGCGGATCGCGCAGCCAGGCATCGCGATGCGAAAGATAGGTCCAGGTGCGGATATGGGCGATCCGGTTGACCAGCGTGTCGATATCGCCATCCATGCGGTCGAGGCCGGCGATCATCCGCGCGACCCAGTCATCGGGCAGGACCCCGGCGGGTCCGGTCAGGTGATTGAACACGGTCGCCAGCAGCTGGATGTGCGCATCGGTGAGCATCTTGCGGAAATCGGGAATCTGGCAGACCTGCCAGAGAAGCCGCACGCGCTCCCGCCCGCTGGCCCGTTCGCGCACCTCCTCGCGCCGGGCGAGAATGGCGATACTGCGGTCGTCGAGCGCATCGCGCACCTTGATGAGCCCCTCCGCCGGCGGAGGCCTGTCGAGGCTGGAGAGCAGCCGGTCGACCGAGGCGAAATCGAGATCCGTCGAGCGCCAGCGCAGCGCCTTGAGTGGCGGGAAGCTGTGCGTTTCCACGGCCTCCACCAGACGTTCATCCATGGCACCGGCGCGGGTGCTGGTGCCGAAGGTGCCATCGGCCATGTGGCGGCCGGCGCGACCGGCGATCTGCGCGACCTCGGTGGCGAACAGGCGGCGGTTCTCGCGTCCGTCGAACTTGGTGAGCTGGGCGAAGGTCACATGGGCCAGATCCATGTTGAGCCCCATGCCGATGGC
>JAGREZ010000208.1:5875-11140 GCA_020446285.1 Geminicoccaceae bacterium | reverse complement strand
GAAGATCCTCGAATCCGCCTGACCGGCGCCGGCGCGAATGACGACAAGAGACAAGAGAAGCAAGAGAAGACGGGAAACGCATGAGCGACGATACCGCTGCACCGGCCGACAACCGCATCGCCTACCAGGGCCAGCCAGGCGCGAACTCGCATATCGCCTGCTCGGAGATGTTTCCGGGCATGGAACCCCTGCCTTGCGAATCGTTCGAGGAGGCGTTCGATTCGGTGCGCGACGGACAGGCGAGGCTGGCGATGATACCGGTGGACAACACCATCGCCGGGCGTGTCGCCGACGTTCATCATCTGATGCCGCATTGCGGCCTGCACATCATTGCCGAGCATTTCCTGCGCATCCGCTTTCATCTGCTTGCCCTGCGCGGCACGAAGCTCGAGGAGATACGCTTCGTCCATTCGCACATCCACGCGCTCGGCCAGACCCGCAATTTCCTGCGCAGTCACGGTTTCAGGGCGCGGGTCGCCGGAGATACGGCCGGTGCGGCCGCCGAGATCGCCCAGCGCGGCGACCGCAGCCATGCCGCCATCTCGCCGATCCTCGCGGCCGAGATCTACGGTCTCGACATCCTCGCCCAGGACATCGAGGATGCCGAGCACAACACCACCCGTTTCGTCGTGCTCTCGCGCGAGCCGCAATGTCCGCCGGCGGGTGACGGCGACGTGATCACGAGTTTTCTCTTCCGCGTCCGCAACGTTCCGGCGGCGCTCTACAAGGCGCTCGGCGGCTTCGCCACCAACGGCGTCAACATGCTCAAGCTGGAGAGCTATATCGACCCGAGTTTCGGTCAGGCGCAATTCTTTGCCGATGTCCTCGGACACCCGGAGGAACGGGGCCTGGGCCTGGCGCTCGAGGAACTGCGGTTCTTCGCTCACCAGGTCGAGGTTCTCGGCGTGTATCCGGCATCGCCGGTGCGCAAGCGGCTGGGCAGCTGATCCGGCGTCAGCCGGCGAGCTTGAGCATTCCGCTCTCGTGGACCACCGCCTCGTCGAGGATCTGCACCGCCTTGGCGATCCGCTGCGGCAGTTCGGTATCACGAATGAGCCGAAGCTGGTTGCGGTAGCTCAGCAGGTTGGGCCGCTCGCCGAGATAGATCTTGTAGACGGGGGCGGCGAACGGTGTGCCGCGGGGATTGCTGCTGCCGGCCAGCTTGAGGCCGACCAGATCCTTGTTGTAGAGACTGGCCGATTCGAGAAGATAGCTGCCGAAATACAGTCGAACCGTCGAATTGACGTAGATGATCTTGCCGCAATTGTTGGTGTTGTAGGCCACGCCGTCATAGGTCCAGAGCGTCTTGCTGCATGGCAGGCTCTGCAACGGCGTCTTGCGGCGATAGCGCATCGTGTCATTGTCGAAGGTGATCGACGTCAGCGAGGTCAGGACATGGTCAGGGACGACTTCCGAGCGGTTGACCTCGAGATAGTAGCCTTGAGCGAAGACGTTCACCTTGGATGGCTGCAGGGTGGCGGCGATGCCGTCGAGGGAATTGCGCAGGCGGCGCCGGTCGCTGTCTCCCTCGAGCAGGTCGCCGATACGCACGCCGAGTGCGTTGGCGATGGTCTGGGCCGTGAGCAGGGAGGGCAGGGAATGTCCGTTCAGATACTTGTTGAACTGCTGCCGGTTGATCCCCGCCTTGCGGCAGATGCGGGCGATGGAACCCGGAACCGTGCAGTGTTTGCGGACGTTCCTGCCGAAGTTCGACTTCATCTCCATGGCCTTGATCGTGGAACCGTTCATCTCGACGGACCTCCGTTCCGCCGGCGACACGGATGCACGCATGGTCGCAACGCCTGTTTCGAGACGGAGCGAGCACCGTCAGACGAGATATTCCCCAAGTGTGTAGAAATCGCGTGAACCGCGTTCATCCGTCATCAGCCTCGCGCAACAAAAGTTGGGAACAGGCTGCTGCTTTGTGCAGCTTTGCCAAGAGTGAACTTAAATCGAACTCTTTCGCTTACGCAATTTCGCAAACTGGCATACATTTTTTTATGCCAGTTTGCGAATATGAGAAATCGGGAAGCCGAAGAATGTCGCAATAAGCGACAGTGACCGCGATAACGGTCGCAGCAATGACACAGATTCGCGTTTTGCGAGAATATCGTCAGAGGTGTCGGTCATTTTTCAGGGAGGCTTCTAGGAGAACTGGACCGGTTTCCCGTCATGCGCCTCAGCTGCGCGCCGTCCGGATCCGGGACATCTTCGAAAGAACGGCGGACGATGCCGAAAAATCGATCGGCCCTGACGGGTCGATGGACATGTATTTGTCAGTATTTTTTCTGTCCAATCCAAATCAATCGCCTCGACGGTCAAGTCAAATTCGAGGGCGCAGGCTAGATTCATGCTCCGGGTTACGCAAGAAATATTGTCGTGATGGGAATGATCGCTTGTTACGATTCTATTCCTCGCCACGCTCCCTGAGCAGGTTGGTCAGCCAGTCCGGATCCATCTCCGGTACCGATGAGAGAAGGAGTTCGGTATATTCGTGGTGTGGCGGCCGGAACATCTCGTCGCGCGGTCCGTGTTCCACCACCTCGCCCTGCAGCATGACGACCACCTCGTCGGAGATGGCACGGACCGTGCCGATGTCATGGGTGATGAACATGTAGGACAGGTCGAAATCATCCTGCAGTTTTTGCAGGAGTTTGAGAATTTCCTCGGCGACGAGCTGGTCGAGCGCTGATGTCACCTCGTCGCAGATGATGAGCGCGGGTTCGGCGGCGAGCGCGCGGGCGATGCAGATGCGCTGTTTCTGGCCGCCGGACAGTTCCGTCGGCAGCCGGTCGATGTAATCGTCCGGTTCGAGTTCGATCAGCCTGAGAAGATCGCGCACACGCTCGTCGAGCGCCTTGCCGCTCAGGCCGAGATAGAAATGCGCCGGCCGGCCGATCACGTCGCGAATGCGCTGGCGCGGGTTCAGCGCCGTGTCCGGCATCTGGTAGATCATCTGCGCATGACGCAACTGGTCGCGGCTTCGCTGGCGGAAATCGGCCGGCAGCGGCTCGCCCTCGAACAGCACGCGGCCCTTGCGTGGCGGCAGCAGGCCGGTGATCACGCGCGCCGTCGTGCTCTTGCCGGACCCGGACTCGCCGACCACGGCCACCGTCCGTTTCCTGTGAATGGCGAAGCTCACATTCCGGAGCACGGGCACCGGGCCGTAGGCGGCGGTGACATTGTCCACCGTGAGGATCGGAACGTCATGTACCGGGATCTCGGCCGCATCCTTGCGGTAGCTTCGCACCGACAGCAGCGCTCGCGTATAGTCCTCGTCGGGGCCGGCGAGCATGGCGCGGGTTTCGTTCTCCTCGACGAGATCGCCGTGACGAAGCACCATGATCCGGTCGGCCATCTGCGCCACGACGGCAAGATCGTGGGTCACATAGATGGCGGCGGTGTCGAACTGTTCGACCACGTCGCGGATGGCGGCGAGCACCTCGATCTGGGTGGTCACGTCGAGTGCGGTGGTCGGTTCGTCGAAGATGATGAGATCGGGCCTGCAGGCCATCGCCATGGCGGTCATCGCCCGCTGGAGCTGGCCGCCCGAAACCTGATGCGGATAGCGAAAGCCGATGCCTTCGGGATCGGGCAGCCGCAGCCGGCGGAAGAGATCGATTGCCTCGCCCTCGGCCTCGCGCCGTTGCCGGACGCCATGCTGCACCGGTGCCTCGCAATACTGGTCGATGAGCTTGTGTGCCGGATTGAAGCCGGCGGCGGCGCTCTGCGCCACATAGGCGATCCGCGAGCCGCGCAGGGCCCGCTTGCGGGCATCGCTCGCCTCGCGCATATCGATACCGTCGAAGGTGATCGCGCCGCCGGAGATGCGGCAACCGTCGCGGGCATAGCCCATCGCCGCGAGGCCGATGGTCGACTTGCCGGCGCCGGATTCGCCGATCAGGCCCAGCACCTCGCCGCGGCGCAGGGTGACATCGACACCATGCACGATCTCCGACCAGCCCTGTTCGGTCCGGCCCTCGATACGAAGTCCGGTCATCTGCAGGAGCACGGGGCGTTCCCCGCCATTGCCGGCGGTCGCGTTGGCAGTGCTTGTATCAGACATCCTTGAGCCCACTCGTCTTGTGCAGGAACCAGTCGACGACGAAATTCACCGCCACCGTCAGGAGCGCGATGGCGGCGGCCGGCAGGAGCGGCGTGACATCGCCGAAGGTGATGAGTGTCGCATTGTCGCGAACCATGCTCCCCCAGTCCGCCGTCGGCGGCTGGATGCCGAGGCCGAGGAACGACAGTGCCGAGATCGTCAGGAACACGAAGCAGAAACGCAGGCCGAATTCGGCGACCAGCGGTGCCATGGCGTTGGGCAGGATCTCCGCACGGATGATCCACCAGAGCCCTTCGCCGCGCAGCTTCGCCGCCTCGACGAAATCCATCACCACGATATTCATCGCCACCGCCCGCCCGAGGCGAAAGACGCGGGTGGAATCGAGCACCGCGATGACGAGGATGACCGCCGGTATCGATGTGCCGACGATGGTAAGGATCAGGAGCGCGAAGATCAGCTGGGGGATGGCCATCAGCACGTCGACCAGCCGCGACAGGAGCTGGTCGGCCCAGCCGCCGACGGTGGCCGCGAGCAGGCCGAGCGCGCCGCCGAGAAAGAAGGCGATGATGGTGGTGACGAAGGCGATCCCGACGGTATTGCGCGCGCCGTAGATCAGTCTCGTCATCATGTCGCGGCCGAGATTGTCGGTGCCGAGCGGGTGTGCCTCGCTCCAGAGATCGTATTCCGGACCGACGATGTCCGTCTCGCCATAGGGTGCGATCGCCGGCGCGAAGATGGCGATGACGATATAGGCGAGGATGACGATCATCCCGAACCAGGCGGTGGGAGGTGCTGTTTTCAGTAGACGGAACATGCCTGTCTCAACGCGGATGGAGGAGGCGGGGATTGGTCACGGTGGAGAGAATATCCGCCAGCAGATTCAGCAGGATATAGGTGACCGCGAAGATCAGCGCGCAAGCCTGGACGACCGGCAGATCGCGTTTGCTGACCGAATCGACGATGAGCTGGCCGAGCCCCGGATAGACGAACACCACCTCGACCACGACCACGCCGACGACGAGATAGGCGAGGTTGAGCGCCACCACGTTGATGATCGGCGCCAGTGCGTTGGGCACGGCGTGACGGACGATGACCCGCCTCGGCGCGATGCCCTTGAGCCGCGCCATCTCGATATAGGGGCTGGCGAGCAGGTTGATGATGGCCGCCCGGGTCATGCGCATCATGTGGGCGACGATCAC
>JAGREZ010000208.1:5599-5787 GCA_020446285.1 Geminicoccaceae bacterium | reverse complement strand
AACCAGCCGAGATCGACCGAAAGGAACAGGATGAGGATATAGGCGACGAAGAATTCGGGAAAGCTGATCGACGACAGCGTGAACACGTTGATCGCGCGATCGAACAGGCTGTTGCGGTAGAGTGCCGCGAGAACGCCGAGCGTGAGCGCGACCGGTACGGCGACGATGGCGGTCAGTCCGGCGAGGAA
>JAGREZ010000208.1:1679-5481 GCA_020446285.1 Geminicoccaceae bacterium | reverse complement strand
TCGAGGCCCATTTCCTTGCGGAGTGCCGCAACGGTTTCGGGTGTTGCCGACTGCCCCAGTATTTCCTGCGCGATATCGCCCGGAAGAAGTTCGACCCCGAGAAAGATGATCAGTGAGACGACAAATAATGTGAGCACACCGAGTCCGAGGCGCGCGAGGACCATTTTCAGTATCGGGTGCATGTTTTCTCCCGCTGTTCTCTCGGTTCCTGACTCGTTGCTGACAGAAGGCTAGCGGCTGCCGGCGCTCTTTGCAAATCGCGATGTCCCGTCTGGCCGTGCTTGCCGCTGTTGATCGAATGGCCTACTCAAGAATCGGTGCAAGAACGATCAATGGAGGATCCCGTGTTGACTTTCGGAAATCTCGAAAGGCTTGCGGCCGCGCGGCGCATCTCGCGGCGAGAATTCGTTCAGCAGTCACTTCTTCTCGGCACCGCCGCAGGTGTCGCGCTCGGCCGGTTCGACAGGGCCATGGCAGCCGCACCGCAACGGGGCGGGACGTTTCGCCAGGCTCTCACCGGCGGCAGTTCCGGCGATGTTCTCGACCCGGCCAAGATCCTCGATTCCTACATGATCAACGTCAGTTTCGGCCAGCTGCGCAACTGCCTGACCGAAGTGGCTCCCGACGGTTCGCTGCGTGGCGAGCTCGCCGAAGAGTGGGAAGCATCCGAAGACGCAACGCAATGGCGCTTCAGGCTGCGCAAGGGGGTGGAATTCCACAATGGCAGGAGTCTCGCCATTCAGGACGTGATCGCGTCCTTCAACCATCACCGCAACGAGGACACGGGATCGGCCGCGGCCGGTATCGTCGAGGCGATCACCGACATCCGCGCCGACGGCGACTGGGTCGTCTTCGATCTCTCCGGTGGCAATGCCGACTTCCCGTTCATCTGCTCGGACTATCATCTGGCCATCTGTCCGGCCACCGACGAGGGCTCGATCGACTGGCAATCGGGTGTGGGGACCGGCGGCTACATGCTCGAGAATTTCGACCCCGGCGTGAACACGATCACGAAGCGCTTTGACGGCTACTGGAAGGAAGACGCCGCCTTCTTCGATTCCGTCGAGAACCTGTTCATTTCCGATGTCGCCGCCCGGACCAACGGTCTTCGTTCGAACGAGCTGGATTCCATCGCCAATCTCGATCTCAAGACCCTTCACCTGCTCAAGCGCGACCCCGACATCAATGTGGTTCCCACCAACGGCAACAAGCATTGCACCCTGCCGATGCATTGCGACGCAGCACCCTTCGACAATGTCGATGTGCGCCTTGCGATCAAATATGCGGTGAACCGGGAGGAGATGCTGGAGAAGATCCTCAAGGGGCTCGGTGAGGTGGGGAACGACAGCCCCATCGGCCCGGCCAACATCTATCGCGCCACGGCCGAGGAGATGCCGCAGCGTCCCTACGATCCGGACAAGGCGAAATGGCATCTGCAGCAGGCCGGGATGGAGGGGCTCGCGGTGACCCTGCATACCGCCGATTCGGCCTTCGAGGGTGCCGTCGACGCGGCGGAACTGCTCAGCCAGTCGGCCAGGGCCGCGGGCATGGACGTCACGGTCCAGCGAGATCCCGACGACGGTTACTGGTCCAATGTCTGGCTGGTCAAGCCCTGGTGCGCCAGCTACTGGGGCGGTCGCCCCACCGAGGACTGGATGTTCAGCCAGGTCTATTCGGCCGGCGCGGACTGGAATGAATCGCACTGGGACAATCCGCGTTTCAACGAACTTCTCGTCCAGGCCAGGGCCGAGCTCGACGAGAGCAGGCGGCGGGAGATGTATGTCGAGATGCAGCGCCTGTGCAGCGACGATGGCGGTGCGCTGATCCCGATCTTCATGGCCTATACCCAGGCGGTGCGTGGCAATGTCGGGCTGCCCGACCAGCTCGCCAACAACTGGGAACTCGACGGCCACCGCAATGCCGAACGCTGGTGGTTCAACGGCTGACGGGCCGCGCGGCGACGGAAGCGGATTCCGCATGGCGCGAATCCGCTTCCGTTTCGAACACCGGCCGTTTCACCGGTTGCGGGCGTGCTTTACAACAGCTGCGCACATTCGGATCGGATGGGGGAGACAATGCCGGATACCGACGAAATCGCCATTCTCCGCGAGCTGGAGAAGAAGATTCTCTGGCTTGCCTGCTGGACCATCCATCACGCCAACCATGTCCGGCCGAAATCCGACGCGATCAAGACCGGCGGACACCAGGCCTCTTCGGCGTCGATGGTCTCGATCATGACGGCTCTCTATCTGGCGGTGCTCCGGCCCGAGGACCGCGTCGCGGTCAAGCCGCACGCATCGCCCGTTTTCCATGCCATCCAGTATCTCATGGGCCAGCAGACCCGTGAAAAACTGGAGGCGTTTCGCGGCTATGGTGGCGCGCAATCCTATCCGAGCCGGACCAAGGACATCGACGATGTCGATTTCTCGACGGGTTCGGTCGGTCTCGGCGTAGCGATCACCGCCTTCGCCTCGCTGGTACAGGACTATCTCGCCGCCAAGCCCTGGACCTCGATGCAGCGTACCGGCCGCATGGTCGCCCTTGTCGGCGACGCGGAGATGGACGAGGGCAATATCTACGAATGCCTGCAGGAGGGCTGGAAGCACGGGCTGCGCAATTGCTGGTGGGTTGTCGACTACAATCGCCAGTCACTCGACGGTGTCGTCCATGAGGGGCTCTATCAGCGAATCGAGGCGATCTTCCGCGCCTTCGGCTGGGATGTCGTGCTCATCAAGCATGGTGCCCTGCAACGTGCCGCCTTCGCCGAGCCGGGTGGCGAACGGTTGCGCGACTGGATCGACAGCTGCCCCAACGCGCTCTATTCGGCGCTCACCTTCCAGGGCGGGGCCGCGTGGCGCAGGCGTCTCCTCGACGGGATCGGCGATCAGGGTGACGCCACGGCACTCGTCGAACGGCGCAGCGACGACCAACTTCAGGCGCTGATGACCAATCTCGGCGGGCACTGCCTCGAAACGCTGATCGACGCCTTCGGCAGCATCGACCATGACCGCCCCACCGTCTTCGTCACCTACACGATCAAGGGCCACGGCACGCCGCTCGCCGGCCACAAGGACAATCACGCCGGGCTGATGACGCCCGACCAGATGGATTTTTTCAAAAGTTCGCTCGGTGTGCGCGAGGGGCACGAGTGGGACCTCTTCGAAGCGCTTGACGGCAAGGAGGAAGATTTTCGTTCGTTTCTCGCTCGTGTGCCGTTCTTTGCCGATGGTCCGCGCCGATACACTGCCGAATGCGTTTCCACATCCGGCCCGGTTGCCGTCACCGACGAGGAAATCTCCACGCAGAACGGTTTCGGCAAGATCCTCGACGCGCTGGCGAAATCCGACAGTCCGCTGGCGCAGCGGATCGTCACGACCTCACCCGATGTCACCGTCTCGACCAATCTCGGCCCATGGGTCAACCGGCGCGGTCTCTTCGCCCGCGACGAGATTGCCGATACCTTTCGTCTCGAGCGTGTTCCCTCGACGCAGAAATGGCGGTTCTCGCCCGAGGGCCAGCATGTCGAACTCGGCATTGCCGAGATGAACCTCTTCCTTCTGCTCGGCGCCGCCGGTCTCTCCCATTCGCTCTTCGGCGAGCGCCTGTTGCCCATCGGCACGCTCTACGATCCTTTCGTCGCGCGCGGCCTCGATGCGCTGAATTACGCCTGCTACCAGGACGCCCGCTTCATCGTCGCCGGCACGCCGTCGGGGGTCACGCTAGCACCCGAGGGCGGTGCGCATCAATCCATCGGCACGCCGCTCATCGGCATGAGCCAGGACGGGCTCGCCAGCTTCGAGCC
>JAGREZ010000208.1:0-1615 GCA_020446285.1 Geminicoccaceae bacterium | reverse complement strand
GCGAGGGCGATCCGGACGAACGCACATGGCTGCGCGACGAGACCGGCGGTTCGGTCTATCTGCGCCTCTCCACCCGGCCGCTGGAACAGCCGCGCAACAGGGCCGGCGAAACCTTCGCGCGGGGTGTCATCGACGGCGCCTACTGGTTGCGCCAACCAGGCCCCAACGCCGATCTCGTCATCGTCTATCAGGGCTGCGTCGCGCCCGAGGCGCTGGCCGCCGCCGGTCGCATGGCCGAGGACCGCCGCGATGTCGGCGTGCTCGCCGTCACCTCCTCCGACCGCCTCAACGCCGGCTGGCACGCCGCGACGCGCCAGCGCAAGCGTGGTCACACCGCAGCCATGAGCCACATCGAGCGCCTGCTCATCCCCCTGCCGCAACGAACGACGCTCATCACCGTCATCGACGGCCACCCCGCCACGCTTGCATGGCTCGGCGGTGTGGCGGGCCACCGCACAATCGCGCTCGGCGTCGAGCATTTCGGCCAGACCGGCACCATCGACGACCTCTACGCCCACTACGGAATCGACGCGGATTCCATCGTCTCCGCCGCCGCAAACATGGTCGAAGGCCGCCCGATGCGGCATTTGCGGGCCATCGAGTAGGGGGTGGAGCGCGAGCAGGGGGCGGAGCGGAGATCGCCGGTCGTCAGGGCAGTTCGTCCCTGAGCAGGCCGAAGACGTCGCGGCGGGCGAGCCAGCCCCGGTGATCGTCGATGTTGACGAGGCACCAGACGGGCTGACAGTTGAGCATTTCGGCGATCACCCGTGGCTCCACACGGGCAACGACCATCGCCTCGTCGCTCGGCGTGCGGCGCAGGTCGGCGACATCATGCTGCACCATGAGGAACCTCTTGCCGGACAGCAGGCTCTTGTGGATCCAGCCGGTTTCGCCATCGGGGTCGGATACCTCGCGCCAGTCGTCGCTTTCCTCGATCACCTGCATCGGCAGGCCGGTCTTTTCGTACACCCACTTGATCGGGAACTCCTTTCCCGGTCCGGTCCGCATGTAGATCCGCTCGGCGCCGAGACTGACGAAGCGTGGCAGCGCGAGACCGCTGTCGCGGCCGACATCGGCGCGCGGCGACTGGGCGGCGGCAGTGGTGCCGGCGGTCAGGCAGCAAAGGAGGGTCAGCGCGAGAATGGCCGAACGGCCGGGGAGCGATGACATTCGTCCATCCGGGTTTGTGAGATTTGCCCCTTTCTGCTAAGCGAGCAGTGACGCTGTCAAGGACTGCGGGATCCTCATCAATCCATGGAGAACGCCGAGTATGGGGCGCAACCGACCGCTGGTGATCGTCACACGCCGTCTGCCTGATGTCATCGAGACGCGGATGATGGAATTGTTCAATGCCCGGTTGAACGAAAACGACGGCCCCATGGGCAAGGCCGAGCTGATCGAGGCAGTCAAGACCTGCCAGATCCTCGTACCGACGGTCACCGACCGGATCGACGCTTCCATTCTCGCGCATGCCAATCCCGACCTGCGGTTGATCGCAAATTACGGCACGGGTGTGGATAATATCGATGTCGAGGCGGCCTACAAGCGCGGCATCACCGTCACCAACACGCCGGGCGTCCTCACCGAGGACACGGCCGACATGACCATGGCGCTG
>JAGREZ010000207.1 GCA_020446285.1 Geminicoccaceae bacterium | reverse complement strand
CGTCGGCAAGGACATGGGGCCACTGTTCGCCGAAAATGCGCAGGAACACGAGGATCTTTTTCCCGTGCCCGGCATATTCCCCCCCCACGAGCGTCGCCAGCCCCGTCGAGCGGCGCCTTCCTCCGTGTGCATCTCGTCGAGAAAATCGGCGAGATCACCGGCAAGGCGGATGGCATGTTCATCGGTGACACCGCCCTGGGCCGCGCGCTGCCGGCGGACGAGCCTCGCGAGCAGCAGTTTGCGGCGCAGGGGGTCGATCGCCGGCGCAATCCACCCCTCGCCCGCGACGAGCGGCTCCTCGCCGCCCGCCTCACCCACCGGCTGCATGCGCGGGAGCAGCATCGCAGCACCGTCGCCATTCGCCAGAAAGGCATCGCGCAGGGCCATGCAGGCCCGCCGGCTCGGCAGGAGCACGACCGCCGACGCGAGGCGGTCACCGAGAGATTCGACCAGTCCCCTTGCAAGGGACGGCAGGAACGGACATTCCGGATCGATCGTGAAAACGCCGCGCATTCAGTCTCCGCAGACAAGGTCCGTCAGCCTGCCCCGCCAGCTCTCGTCCAGCGCCTCGATGCGTACATGCCGTTTCACGCCACTGGCGTGGTGAAGCAGGATCCGCAAGCCGCTGAGCGGCAGCAGGTCCTCGGCATTTTCCGGCCATTCTACCAGAAGGCAAGAGTCATCCAGAGATTCTACAATCCCCAGTTCAAAAATTTCCTCGGCTGCGCCAATTCGGTAAAGGTCGGCATGCACGATCGCCAGATCGGGCAGCGGATAATACTGGGCAAGCGTGAAGGTAGGGCTTGGAACCTCGATCTCGCTGCCGGCGCGCGCGCGGATCACGGCGCGGGCGAGCTCGCTCTTGCCGGCGCCGAGATCGCCCTCGAGACGAACGATATCCCCGGCGACGAGGAGTCCGGCCAGCTTGCGGCCGAACGCCCGCGTCGCCCCGAGCGTATCGAGTTCGAGTTCAGTAGCGGTAATAGTCGGGCTTGAACGGTCCGGACTGCTGGACACCGATATAGTCCGCCTGCTCGTCGGAAAGTTTCGTCAGCCTGACACCGAGCTTGTCCAGATGCAATGCCGCGACCTTCTCGTCGAGCGCCTTGGGGAGCACATACACCTTCTTTTCGTACTGGCCGTGATTCTTCCAGAGCTCGATCTGGGCCAACGTCTGATTGGTGAAGGAGGCGCTCATGACAAAGGACGGATGACCGGTGGCGCAGCCGAGATTGACGAGACGGCCCTTGGCCAGAACGATAATCTTCTTGCCATCGGGGAATTCGACCTCATCGACCTGCGGCTTGATCTCGGTCCATTTGTAATTGGCGAGATCCGCAATGCGAATCTCATTGTCGAAATGGCCGATATTGCAGACGATCGCCCCTTCCTTCATGGCCCGCATGTGGTCAAGGGTGATGATGTCCTTGTTGCCCGTGGCAGTGACGAAGATGTCGGCCTCGGGAGCCGCGTCGTCCATCGTGACGACCTCATAGCCCTGCATGGCCGCCTGCAACGCGCAGATCGGGTCGATCTCGGAGACCATGACGCGCGCACCCTGGCTGCGCAGGCTTTCCGCCGAGCCCTTGCCGACATCGCCAAAGCCGGCAACCATGCAAATCTTGCCGGCGACCATCGTATCGGTCGCCCGCTTGATCCCGTCGACGAGACTTTCGCGGCAGCCATAGAGATTGTCGAACTTCGACTTGGNNCGCTGTCATTGACGTTGATCGCCGGCGACATGAGCTTGCCGGCCTTTTCCATCTCGTAGAGACGGTGAACGCCCGTGGTCGTCTCTTCGGAGATGCCGCGCACCTCCTTCATCAGCTCGGGATATTTCTCGTGCATGATGATGGTCAGATCACCGCCATCGTCGAGGATCATG
>JAGREZ010000022.1 GCA_020446285.1 Geminicoccaceae bacterium | reverse complement strand
ATCCAGCGGAATCCCGCAGAACCGCAGGTCAGCAGGCCGGAAAGAAGGGAAACGGGCCGCTTCTTCTCGTGGAGTTTGCGGGCCTTGGCCTTCCTGACACCCTCGGCGGTCGCCTCGAACCGGACAGCGATGTCCTTCTGCCGCGCGCGAACCGCGTTCCACGATTCGTCATCGACAATGCGCAGATGGGGAACCTCGCTCCTGATCCACTTTTCTGGCGGGTTGATGCGGGACACGCGCTTGGCGGTGGACGGGTCTTTGACGAAATCTGGCGGTTCCAGACCAGAACGCCCGCATAAAGCTCGTTGTTGACGATGCCGGTGCCGCACGAAACATGGCCCCGGATGCTGGTATCGCCCCATGCGCGCCCGAGAGGGCCGGGAACGCCATCGCGGTTCAGATCGACGGCAATCGCCTTGGGGCTTTTGCCGGATGCGAACTCACGGAAGATACGGCGGATGGTGTCGGCTTCCTCGGGAACAATCTCCCGGTCGCCCCGGATCGGTTCGCCGTTGCCGTCGAACTTCTTCACGACGCGATAGCCGTAGCAGAGGCCACCGCCCGCCTTGCCCTTCTCCACCCTGCCCCGCAGACCGCGATGGGTTTTCATGGCGAGGTCTTTGAGAAACAGCGCGTTCATCGTGCCTTTCAGCCCGACATGCAACTCGCTAATCTCTCCCTCGGCCAGCGTGACGATGGTGACGCCCGCGAATTTCAGGTGTTTGAACAAGGTTGCCACGTCGGCCTGGTCGCGGCTGATCCGATCCAGCGCCTCGGCCAGCAGGATGTTGAACTCGCCATGCTGCGCATCACGCATCAGCCACTGGATGCCCGGCCGCAGGATCGTGCTGGCACCGGATATGGCCGCATCCTCGTAGGAACCGACGATCTGCCACCGCTCCCGCCCGGCATGTTCCCGGCAAAGCCGGAACTGATCTTCAATGGACGCCTCGCGCTGGTTATCGGACGAATAGCGGGCGTAAAGCGCGGCGCGGGTCATGGCTTCAATCCTCTTTCTTGTCGGCCCACTACCGCGACAACGCGGACTGAACATCGGTCAGGGCAAAATTGTCACCGACATACAGAAGCGGGGCCGAATGTCGCTTGGCGAGAGCATAGGCAAAGCAATCGCCGAAGTTCAGCCCGCCCCGTGAGCCGAACCCCTTGCCATAGTCCAGACGCGCCCGCATCGCGGCACGCGCGAGACTTTCATCCGTAGAGGCGATGGCGATGCGGAAATTTGCCAGAAATGCATCCAGATCGGCAATCGCTTCGTGCCGGTCCCTGGTCTTGATCCTGCCCGCCATGACGGTCCCCACCTCGACATAGTTCACCGCCGATATGAGGCGGGAACCATCCGTCTGGAGCGCGACCATGCAGTCGGGCGCTTCCGGCTCCTCGAACATGATCGCAATGATCGCGGACGCATCGACAATCATCATCGGGAGAAACCAAGCTCTTCGGGCGTGTCGCCGACCGCTTCATCCCATTCCTGTTTCGTGACCGGGCGGCGGTCATAGCGTCCGGCGCGCTCGCGGACGAATGCCTTCATGCGCGAAACATAGTCACGTTGCGCCTCCTGCTCGGCGCGCAGCCGATCCAGCCGCTCACGCATGGCCTGCGTGATGGCGTCCGTCATTGTCTCGCCGGTCAGGCGGGACAATTCCCGCGCCAGCCGGTCCGCTTCCTCGGTCTTGATGCTCAAGGCCATGCCAGTCTCTTTCTAGATTTATGATCTAGATAACATTTCCATCCCGATCATTCAATGGAGAAGATCGGGACCCCGGCTGCTATTGATCGTCATCGTCGCCGGAACGATCTTCCTGCACGCTTGTCCGAGCCTTCGGCGGCTTGTTGTCGTTGGCAGCCTGCAACGCCTCGAAATGTTCCCGCGCGATCTGGCGTCCGATCAGCCGGGCGATGGTCAGCACCACGGCATCCACCCGCGGGAATGCACCGGCCTCGTGCCCGGCATCCCGTCCACCGGGCGGGCGGTTGTCGTTCGCAGGTCTATGTTTCCCGCCGTTGTCGCCGCGATCAGTAGTCATTGAGGTAGTCGAATTCGTTGAACGAACGCTGCCACCACCCGGTGGGATCGGCGACCCAGCGGTTGATGTCGGATTCCCCTCCATCCCGCACCATTGGTGCTGATCCTCAGTTGGGCGGGGAATGTGTGGATCGGCGTGGAAAAAGGACCCCGTATTAGGGGTGATCGGCGTCCAAAAGGGACCCCTCTGATACCGGGGTTCAGAGTGCTTCCGAGGAAAAATCGGGAGCCGAGTTTGGGATGCTGGTTCGGATCTAAGAAGAGCTTCGCAATCTGGGTTTTGATGGCAGCTACGACGCCGTGCGCCGGTATGCGTCGAGCTGGAAGCGGCGCGATGAGGCGGCTTCGTCGTCGGCGTTCGTGCCGCTGAGCTTCGATCCAGGCGAGGCTTTTCAGTTCGATTGGAGCCACGAGATCGTGGTGATCGATGGCGTGACGACGACCGTGAAGGTTGCGCATGCCCGGCTCTGCTGCAGTCGCATGCCGTTTGTCCGTGCCTATCCGCGCGAGACACAAGAAATGGTTTTTGACGCGCACGACAAGGCGTTCGCCTTTTTCGGCGGTGCCTGCGCGCGTGGCATCTACGACAATCAAAGGGCCTGTCAGGAATTTCGTGTACGGGCGATGA
>JAGREZ010000206.1 GCA_020446285.1 Geminicoccaceae bacterium | reverse complement strand
CGTGGCGGGCGCGGCTCGCGCTCGCTCGAAATGCACATCGAGGCCCACTACAAGCGCGACCTCGATCGCGAGGTGGAACGGATTTATCGGGCGTATCACCCCTTCGGATACAACACCTATTTTCACACACCGCAGCGCCGCGAGGGCGGCGGCTGGGAAGTGCGCGGCCATCGCGCGCTCACATGTGACTGACGATGGCCAAGGCCAACCCGCTCCTTGCCGCCTTCAACGCCGGCGAACTCGGGCCGCTGCTCGAAGGCCGGGCCGATCTGGACCAGTACCGGCGCGGCGGGGCGGAGGTGCTCAACTTCCTTCCCACCGTCGAGGGGCCGCTGGTGCGCCGGGCCGGCACGCGCCACATGGGCGAGCTGAAGGATTTCTCCGGCGCGGCCTTCACCCCGGAAGTGCTGGCGGCACTGCGCGGCTGCACCGCCCGCTTCCTGCGCTTCGTCTTCAACAATGACGAGGCCTATCTCGTCGAGATCGGGCCGGGCTATATCCGGCTTTGGACCGATGGCGGCCAGCTCGTCGCCGACAGCGAAACGCCGGTCGAGGTGCCCACACCGTTCGGCGCGGATGACCTGATCGGCACTGACGGCGAGCTTGCCATCGACAGCGTGCAGGCCGGCGACTTTCTCTATCTGGCAAGCGGCCGATATCCGGTGCAGCAGCTCCGGCGGCTGGGTGCGACCGTCTGGGATATGGTGCCGTTCGAGCCGGTCGACGGGCCGTTTCAGGACCGCAATCTCGATCCGCAGCTCTATTTCCATGTGACGGCGGAGGGGGCGAACAGCACGACCACCGGCCCGGTGGTCACGGTCGACACCTTGCCGAGCCTGATCGATCCGCCGTTCAGGCCGGATCATGTCGGCTGCCTGTTCCGCCTCTGGCACCGCCAGGCCGGCGATTACTCGACGCCGTGGGAGGCGGGCAAGAGCTACGCGGCGGACGCGGAGGTGGAGAGCGACGGCAAGTTTTACCGGGCCACCAACGCGGCAACGTCCGGCTCGATCAAGCCGACCCATGACGAGGGGATCAAGCGCGACGGCAAGGCCGGCGTGCTCTGGCAGTATATCCATGGCGGCTTCGGCATCATCCGCATCACCGAGGTGGTGAACAGCCAGAAGATCACCGGCGAAGTCATCACCGAATTGCCCGACGGGCGGCCCTGCGAACTGCCCTCCAGCCTCTCGAACTCCGGCTATGCGTCGGACCATTGGGAACTCGGCGCCTGGAACGCGGTCGACGGCTACCCCGACAAGTGTGCCATCTGGCGCGAGCGGCTGGTGTTCGCCCGTGGCCGCACCATCTGGTTCTCCCGCGCCGGCGATTTCTCGTCCTTCTCGGATCGCACCGACGGCGACGTGCTCGCCGATGACGGGATCAGCCTGACACTCGAAGGCGACCGGGTGGCGCGCATCAAGTGGCTGGTGCCGCAGACCCGGCTCATGGTGGGCACCGACAGCGGCGAACTCGTCATCCAGCCGGCCAGCGAGAACGAGCCGTTCGGCCCCGGCAACCGGGTAGCACTGGATCAGACCGGCAATGGCGGGCGCGGCGTCAAGCCGGTGACAGCACAGGACCGCGCACTCTTCGTCCAGCGCGCCGGGCGGCGGCTGCTCGAACTCGATTACCGCCTCGAACTCGACCGGATCGCGGCGGAGGATCTGACCCAGCTCGCCGATCACGTCACCACCGCCGGCATTACCGCCATGGCCTGGCAGGGCTCGCCCGACGCGGTGCTCTGGTGCGTCATGGCCGACGGCACGCTCGCGGCACTGACCTATGACCGCCGGCAGGAGGTGATCGGCTGGCACCGCCATGCGATCGCCGGCACGGACGCGATGGTGCATGACGTGCAGACGATCCCCCGCGCCGACGGTTCCGGCGACGAGGTATGGCTCGCCGTCTCGCGCAGGATCGCCGGCCGGACGCGGCACAGCATGGAGCGGCTCGAACGGCCGCACCGGCCGGGCGAGGATCGCCGCCGCGCCTTTCTTGTCGATGCCGGGCTCACCTATGAGGGGCCGCCCACGGCCAGCCTTTCCGGCCTCGATCATCTCGAAGGCGAGACCGTCGCCATTCTCGCCGATGGCGCGGAACATCCGCCCCGGATCGTTGAAGGCGGCTCGATCGACCTGCAGCGCGCCGCGTCGCTGGTCTCGGTGGGCCTTGCCTACGACTCGCGCTGGCGTTCCATGCGGATCGAGGCCGGCGCGCAGATCGGCACCGCACAGGGCCAGCGCATTCGCATCGCCGGTTGCACCGTGCGCCTGCTGGAGACGGCCGGGCTCGCCGTCGGCTCCTCATGGGCGCGCATGGCCCGGCTCGATCGCCGCTCGACGGCAACGCCCTACGACACGCCCGAACCGCTGATGACCGGCGACCGCGATATCGCCGCATGGCCCGGCGGCTGGGCGCGCGAACAGCGCATCCATGTGCTGGCAACGGGCGTCCTGCCGGCGACGCTGGTCGCACTCGTGCCGAGGGTGCTGGTCAATGACAC
>JAGREZ010000205.1 GCA_020446285.1 Geminicoccaceae bacterium | reverse complement strand
GCGGCAGGCGATATCGGCACGACCATCTTCCACCCGGTCGGCACCTGCAGGATGGGGCCGCAGGGCGATACGACGGCGGTGGTCGATCCGCGGCTTCGGGTACACGGTCTCACCGGCCTGCGCGTGGCCGACGCCTCGATCATGCCGGCCATCACCTCGGGCAATACCAACAGTCCGACACTCATGATCGCCGAAAAGGCGGCCGAAATGATCATCGCCGACAATCGTTGACCGCGTGGCTGCGGCGCATCGAACATCCTTACGTCTTTAATGACGGGCCGGCGGTTCCGCCGGGAAGTTGTCGCCGTTCTGTAAACCGGATCTTAACCAGCGCGATGTAACGTCCGGACGTTCGGGCAGTGTGTGCTGTCCCAGGCCGACGACCGAGAGGAGCCGGAATTTGGAACGGGCTGCGGAGCCGGTCGATACATGGTTGATGGCGAAACTCTTCGCCGTGGCGGCTGCCATCCATCTGACGATCTGGGGTTCCTTTACCGTTGGTTTCGCCAATCACGATGTCGTTGCCATCTGGCCCGCCGCAGGCATCTCCCTCTGGGCCTGCCTGCGTTTCGGCTGGCGGGCGCTGCCGGCCGTCTATCTCGGCGATCTCGCCTTCGGCTTCTTCCATCTCGATTTCGGTGTCCATTTCATCCTGATAAGTGCCGGCAACGCCCTTGCGGCATGGGGTGCTGCAAGCATCATCATCCGTATGTGTCCGGATGTGATGAGCTTGCGTACCCCGACGAGCGTCGCATTCTTCGTGTTCGCCGCAGCCCTGCTCAGCGTGTTTTCCATGATGGTCGGCACGCTCGTCGTGGCCGAGCGGTTCGCCCTGCCGCCGGTGATTGTCGAGCATATCGCCTGGCGCTGGTTCTTTTCGGATCTCACCGGCGCGGTGATGGTGGCACCGTCGCTCATGGCCTGGTCGAGTCAGCCGGAAGGAATGGCATGTCTGCGCCGGATGCGTCGGCCGGCCTTCCTCACGCTCGTGGCGCTCACGGCGTTGTCGATGCTGTCGCTGACCGCATTGCCCGAGGTATTGGGTCACTATCCGGTCATGCTGTTGACCATGCCGCTCATCATCTGGCTTGCGCTTCGCGAGAGCACGCTTGAATGCACGCTTCTGCTGTTCGTCATCGTGACCACGTCGCTCGCGATCACGCTCAACAATGTCGGTGATGTGAGCGAGCAGGCTTTTCTCGCGGTCCAGGCGTACGGCTTCGTGATCGCCTGCACGGCACTCGTGCTGCATACGGTCGAACGCGGGCGGATCGAGGCCATGCGCGAGCTCGACGGCGAGCGGCAATCGCTGGCTGATCGGGTTGCCGAGCGTACGGTCGAACTGCGCCAGCGGGTCGATGCCGCCGAAGCCGAAACGGTGAAGATGGAACAGCTTGCGCTTACCGACGAACTCACGGGCTTTCTCAACCGGCGGGGCTTTCAGGAGCGGATGCGTCAGGAGAACAAGCGGGCTGTCCGCTATGGTTATCCGATCGCCGTGATGATGCTCGATCTGGACCATTTCAAGAGGATCAACGACACGCTCGGTCATGCGGCCGGGGACAAGGTTCTCAAGACCCTTGCGGCGGTCACCGCCGACATGCTCCGGGACGGGATCGACCAGATCGGCCGTATCGGCGGCGAGGAGTTCGCCATCCTCATGCCCCATACCTCCGTCGACAGCGCCGTCCGGGTCGCGGAGCGGCTTCGCCAGCGCATCCTCGAAACCGACTGGCAGCTCGCGGAGGCACCGGGACTTCAGGTCACGGCAAGCCTCGGCGTATCATACTGGGATCCCGACATGTTCGATCTCGACAACGGTCTTTGCCTCGTGGACGAGGCGCTCTACGAGGCCAAACGCCGTGGTCGCAACCGGGTCGTCAGCAGCGTGCAGTTCGCAAGCGTGTGAGCGGGACCGGGTGCCGCTTGCCCAGGTGTCGCGACGCTCAGTCGAGAGCCATCACGAGGAACTTGAGATAGGAGGTTTCCGGCAGTCCCGGATGCACCGGATGATCCGCGCCGGCGCCCGAGAAACGGATAACCCGGCCGCCGCGGCCCGCCGCGCGCATTCCCGCCCAGACCATGTCATGGAAATCGCTTGCCGGAACATTGTGCGAGCAGCAGCCGACCGCGAGGAAACCACCATCCTCGACGAGAGCGGAGGACATGCGGGCGAGCTTGCGATACCCCTTGAGACCGGTGGCGAGATCCTTCTTCGAGCGGACGAAAGGCGGTGGATCGGCGATCACGACACCGAAGCGGCGCCTCGCGTCGATCAGCGATGCGGCTTCATGAAACACATCGCCGCACAGGGTTTCGATATCATCGGCCCGGCCCTGCCTGAGAGCGCTCTGCCGCGCGCTCGCCAGCGCCTGTTCCGAGCGGTCGACGAGCAGTGCCGCGCGTGCCCCGCCGGCAAGCGCATTGAGGCCGAAACCGCCGCCATAGCTGTAGAGATCGAGCACGTTCATGTCGGTGGCGAGCCGCCGGACGAACGCGCGATTGTCGCGCTGATCGAAATACCAGCCGGTTTTCTGCCCCTCGCCGAGGGTGATTTCGAACTCCAGTCCGTTTTCCTCGATGACGGATGCGGGCGGCACCTCGCCGGCAAGCACCGAACGGCTGGATGGTAGCCCCTCAAGCTCGCGGACCGGCGCATCGTTGCGGGCGAGTATGGCGAGCGGCTGCAGCAGCTCTTCGAGCAGCTCGACGAGCAATGCCGCATGACGCTCCATCCCGGCACTGTTGAACTGGACGACCAGCACGTCGCCATAGCGGTCGATCACGAGCCCCGGCAGTCCGTCGCCCTCCGCATGGATCAACCGGTAGAAGGGACGGTCGAAGATCCGCGTCCGCAGGGAAAGCGCGCGGCGGATGCGGAAGCGGAAGAACTCGGCGTCGATGTCGGCATCCTTGTTGCGCGTCAGCATTCGCGCGGCGATCAGCGATTTCGGGTTGAAGTGGGCAACGCCCATGATCCTGCCTTCGCCGGCCATGATGCGAACGAGCGATCCGGGTTCGAGCGATTTCGCCGTATCGTCCATGGAAAGTTCGTTCGAATACAACCACGGACTGCCATTTCGCAGGCGTTTGTCGCGGCCCGGCTGAATTCGAACCGTTGGGTAGGGCATGGTCGATCCTTTGCGAAACTGCGCCTTGCGCCATCGACTCCGGGTGCTAATCTCGAATCGACGCGCCTGAACGGGAGGGGAAACGAATGATCCGGCTTTGCACCTTTTGCCTTGCATCGACCCTGCTTGCAACGACGGCCTTGGCACAGCCGAACGCGCCGGCACAGCCGGAGACGACCCTGTTCGTCGACCTCAAGAAGGCCGTGGAGACCGATCGTTTCATGGTGGCCGCGGCGAATCCGCACGCCTCGCGGGCAGGCGCCGGGGTTCTGGCGGCCGGCGGCAATGCCATCGACGCCATGGTCGCCATCCAGTTCGTGCTGAATGTCGTCGAGCCGCAGAGTTCGGGCATCGGCGGTGGCGCGTTCATGCTGCATTGGGACGAGGCCAACGGTCGCCTGCGCAGTTTCGATGGTCGTGAAAAGGCGCCGCTTGCAGCCGACGAAAGCTACTTTCTCAAGGAAGATGGCGAGCCCATGGACTGGTGGGATGCCGTCATCGGGGGGCGCTCGGTCGGCGTTCCGGGCACGCTGAAGCTGCTCGAGGAAACCCACAGGCAGCTCGGTTCGATCCCTTGGGGTGTGTTGCTGCAACCCGCAATCGATCTGGCTGAAAACGGTTTCGAGATTTCCCCAAGGCTTGCCGGCGCCATCGCCGAGGCCCAGGAGCGTTCGCTCGACAGGTTCCCGGCGACGCGGTCCTATTTCTTCAATGAGGATGGCAGTCCGAAGGAAGCCGGGACGGTTCTGAAAAACCCCGAATTCGCCGCAACCCTGCGCCTGATCCAGAACCATGGAAGCGAGCCGTTCTACAAGGGTGCGATCGGTGCCGACATCGTTGCCGCCGTTCAGGCGACCGAGGACAATCCGGGAATCATGACGGTCGACGATCTCGCGGCCTACGAGATGGTCGAGCGGGATCCGGTCTGCATGGACTATCGCGCCTGGGAGGTGTGCGGCATGGGACCGCCGACCTCGGGCGGCCTGACCGTGGGGCAGATCCTAGGCATTCTCGAACCATTCAACCTGTCGGCCATGGGCTACGGTCCCGTTTCCGTGCACCTCTATCTCGAGGCGGCGAAGCTCGCCTACGCCGATCGCGGCCTGTACATGGCGGATTCCGATTTCGTGAAGATGCCGACCGAAGGGCTCCTCGATCCGGGCTATCTCCTGTCCCGGACCACGCAGATCGATGTCACGGCAGCCATGCCGCATGCCGAGCCCGGAACGCCACCCTGGGACGAGGCGTCTCTCTGGTCGCCCGACCTGCAGGTCGAAAGGCCCGCCACCTCGCATTTCTCCATCGTCGATGCCGATGGCAACGCCGTGTCGATGACCACCACCATCGAGACCGGTTTCGGCAGCCGGGTGATGGTGCGCGGTTTTCTGCTCAACAACGAGCTCACCGACTTCTCGCGGGTGCCCGAGGTTGATGGCAGGCCCGTCGCCAATCGTGTCGAGGGCGGCAAGCGGCCGCGCAGTTCGATGTCACCGACGATCGTGTTCGAGGGTGGCGAGCCCGTGCTGCTGATCGGCTCGCCCGGCGGCAGCCGGATCATCAACTATGTCGCCAAGACGCTCGTCGGCGTGCTCGACTGGGGCATGGATGTGCAATCGGCGATCGATATGGGGCATTTCGTCAATCGCAACGGTGCCACCGATCTCGAGATCGGTACCGGGGCAGAAGCACTCGAGGAAGCGCTCGTCGCGCGAGGCCATGAGGTGAATATCGTCGACCTGAACTCCGGTCTGCACGGGATCCAGTTCCTTCCCGACGGTAGGCTGCGCGGCGGTGCCGATCCCCGGCGCGAGGGCATCGTCGTCGGCAAGTGACGCCGGAGCGCCGCCTGTCGGAGATGCGCTGACGGCCTGACACTCTGGCCTTCTTCCTGCGCCGCCGTTCACTGTTTCGGGGAACATGAGTGTTCTGGTCCGGATTGCCGCGCTTCTGGCGAAACCTGCTCGCGACGGTGCTTGTAGCCGCGCCGTTCCTGGCGGTTCTCGCCCTTCTCGACCGGCTCGACCTGACGCTCGCCCTCGTACCTGTCGCGGCGGCAGGTGCGGCTACCCTCGTCACCAGTCATTCCGACCGCGCCGAGTTCGCCGCCTGCGGCCGCTGGATCGCAAGTCTCGGCAGTGCCGGCGAGACCCGTGCCTCGGTCGAACTGGGTGAGGACGCGGCAGCCCATATCGCCCGGCCGGTCATTGAACTGCAGCGCCGTCGCCGGCGGGCCGAGAGGCGGGAGCAGGACGGGCGCATGATGCTTGAGCGGCTCAAGGCGGCCCTGCCGGATCCCGTCATTCTCGTCGATGACGGCAATGTCATTGTCGATGCCAACGATTCAGCACGACATGCTTTCGACATTGCCGGCGGCGAGGTGCCGCTGACCCGGGTCTTCCGGGATCCGGGCCTCCTGCGGGCAGTGGCCACGGTGCGCGAGAAACGTCAGCCGGCCGAGCTTGCCTTCACTCCGGCGAGCATGCCCGACCGGCGTTACGCCGCGCATCTCGAGCCGCTGGCGGTCGGGGATGGCCGGCGTGGAGTGCTGCTGCTGCTCCGCGAGGACAGCGAGCTTGTGATGATCGAGCGCATGCGTTCGGATTTCATCGCCAATGTGAGCCACGAGCTGCGCACGCCGCTTTCCTCGATCGTCGGATTCATCGAGACCCTGCAGGGACCGGCGCGCGACGATGCCGAGGCGCGTGCCGCCTTTCTCGGGATCATGACCGGCGAGGCGGCGCGCATGCAGCGGCTGGTGGATGATCTCCTCTCGCTCTCGCGGATCGAACTCGCCTCGCACCGGCCGCCCGAGGAAACCTGCGATCCGGCCGAAATCGTGGGACACATGCTCGACCGCATGCGTCCGGTTGCCGAGGCTTCACGCGCCGTGCTCGAATGCGATCTCGATCCGGGACTGCCGAAGATCCTTGCCGACAGTGTCCAGCTCGATCATGCGCTTTCGAATCTCGTCGAGAATGCCATCAAATACGGTGCCGAGGGCGGGGTCGTGCGGATCGTTGCCACCTTTTACCGTTCCGCCGGTGACGAGGCGATATCGCTCGCCGGATCGCCGGCGGTGGAGCTGGCCGTGATCGACAAAGGCCCCGGTATTGCCGCCGAGCATGTTCCGCGGCTGACGGAGCGCTTCTACCGCGTTGACAAGGCGCGCTCGCGAAGCATCGGCGGAACCGGGCTCGGTCTTGCGATCGTCAAGCACATCGTGCGGCGCCACCAGGGCCATCTTCACATCGAAAGCAGGCCCGGAAAGGGCAGCCGTTTTTCGATTTTCCTTCCGGCGCGGGACGGGCGCTGAGCGGGGCGCATTCCGCGGCGGACCGGGTGAATCATAAATCTGTCACAATATGCCTCTATTCGGGTTTCGGCCCGCAAGACCGGCCGAACGCAATCAGGTTCCGACCTTTGGAGGTCCCCGCTCATGCGCAAGATTCTTCTCTCCACCGCGGCGCTCGCCGCCATCGCCGCCGCCGGCGAGGCTCAGGCCCGCGACCAGATCCGCATCGTCGGCTCATCGACGGTTTTCCCGTTCTCCACCGCCGTTGCCGAGCAGTTCGGCAACAAGACCGATTTCGCCACGCCGGTGGTCGAGAGCACCGGTTCCGGTGGCGGTCTCAAGCTGTTCTGCGAAGGTGTCGGCGAGAATACGCCCGACATCACCAATTCTTCGCGCCGTATCAAGTCCTCCGAGGTCGAGCTATGCGCCACCAATGGCGTCAAGGACGTCACCGAGGTCAAGGTCGGTTTTGACGGCATCGTGCTCGCCAACAGCAAGGAAGGCCCCAAGCTCAATGTGAGCCGCGAGCAGATCTTCCTCGCGCTCGCCAAGCAGGTTCCCGTTGACGGCCAGCTCGTCGACAATCCTTACACCAACTGGCACGAGATCGACGCATCGCTGCCGGACGAGAAGATCGAGGTTCTCGGCCCGCCTCCCACATCCGGCACCCGCGACGCCTTCGTCGAGCTGGTGATGGAAGAGGCCTGTGAGTCCTTCCCCGAAATCGAGGCCCTCGACGGCGACGCCAAGGATGCCGCCTGCGCCACCATGCGCGAGGACGGCGCCTTCATCGAGGCCGGCGAGAACGACAATCTCATCGTCAACAAGCTGAAGGAAAACCCGGTCGCCCTGGGCATTTTCGGTTTCAGCTTCCTCGACCAGAATCTCGATGTCATGCAGGGCAGTCAGGTCGACGGCGTCGATCCGACCTTCGACGCGATTGCCGCCGGTGATTATCCCGTGTCGCGTTCGCTCTATTTCTACGTCAAGAATGCCCACGCCGATGTCGTTCCCGGCATTCGTGAATACATTGCCGAATTCACCAGCGACGCGGCCTTCGGCGACGACGGCTATCTGGCCGACAAGGGTCTGATCCCGCTGCCGGAAGAGGATCGCGAAGAGGTTCGCTCGCAGGCCAACAATCTGCAGCCGCTGTCTCTTTGACGAGATGACCGGACGCGGCTCGTTGCCGGGGCGCGTCCGGACTCCGAAATGACCGGAACGCTGCCGCTCGTGCGGCAGCAGGGGAACCGCAGGGCGGAACCCGCCGGTCATTGTCGGTGCATGTTCCGGATGAGCCCGTTTCGAATATGGACGAACCGGACGATATCCCGGAGAAGACCACAAGGAACGGCATCCGGCAAACGGATGCGGAACGTCGACACGGCTCGGGCATGATGTCCGTGACCGGCCGGTAGACAGGAGAAGCGGGAGCAACATGATTCTTGTCGTCGTCATCGTGTTTCTGGCGCTCGTCGGATACGGTCTCGGACGTTCCCGAGCAAAGGCCGCCGCCGGAAACGATCTCGCTTCCCTGCACTCCCGGCCGGGCTATCACGGCTGGCATGTCTTTCTTCTCGGCGCCGGTCCGGCGGTGGCACTGGTGCTCCTCTGGTTGATCGTCGATCCGCTCGTCCTGCGCTGGTCGGTGGAGAACAGCCTGCCGCCCGAGATTCTCGAACAGCCGCCGGAGATGCTTGACTTCTTCATCCAGGACGTTGCCCGCGTGGCTGACGGGAAGCTGCCGCATGGCGGGATGACGCCGGCGCTCGAGTCTTCGGCGGCCTATTATGGCTGGCTGGATTCGATTTCGACCGTGTTGCGCTATGTCATCGGTCTGCTCGTCGCGGTGTACGGCCTCCATGTCGGCCTCGGGCACATTTCCCTCGACTTCCGTGCGCGCAACCGCGTCGAGGCATGGATACGCGCGGCTCTGCTGGCCATGGCCGCGATTTCGATCGTGACGACCGCGGGCATCGTCTTTTCCGTCCTGTTCGAATCGCTGCGCTTCTTCGAGAAGGTCCCGGTCGCCGATTTCCTCTTCGGTCTCGAATGGAGCCCGCAGACAGCGCTTCGCGCCGATCAGGTGGGTTCGTCCGGCAGTTTTGGCGCGGTGCCGCTCTTCGCCGGTACGTTGCTGATCACGCTGATCGCCATGGCGGTCGCCGGGCCGATCGGCATGCTTTCGGCAATGTATCTCGCCGAATACGCCTCATCCGGCTTTCGCGCCATCGCCAAGCCGACGCTGGAGATTCTCGCCGGCGTTCCAACGGTCGTCTACGGTTTCTTTGCCGCATTGACGGTTGCACCGTTCATTCGCGGTGTCGGCGAATCGGTGGGACTTGGCGTATCCTCCGAAAGCGCGCTCGCCGCCGGTCTGGTCATGGGCATCATGATCATCCCGTTCGTCTCGTCGCTTGCCGACGATGCCATCTCCGCTGTCCCTCATGCGCTTCGTGATGCCTCGCTCGGGCTCGGTGCGACGCGGGCCGAGACGATAGCGCAGGTGATCGTGCCGGCCGCCCTGCCGGGCATCGTCGCGGGCTTCCTGCTCGCCATCAGCCGGGCCATCGGCGAGACGATGATCGTGGTGATGGCGGCGGGACTCGCGGCCAACCTCACCGGCAATCCGCTCGAGGCGGTGACCACGGTGACCGTGCAGATCGTCACCCTGCTCGTGGGCGATCAGGAATTCGACAGTGCCAAGACGCTTGCCGCCTTCGCGCTCGGGCTCGTTCTCTTCGTCGCCACGCTTTTGCTCAACATCATCGCACTCCACGTCATGCAGACCTATCGAGAGAAATATGACTGACGCAACACGGGGCATGGTGGAACCTCAGGCCGTCGGCCGGCCGCTCGAACGACTCCTTTCCGGTCCGCGTCCGTCCTTCGACGAGGCCAACGAACTGGTGCGCAAGCGCTATGCGCGCGAGGCCCGTTTCCGCATGATGGGCCTCGGCGCGATCATCGTCGCGATGTCGCTCCTCGGCCTTCTGCTGCTGTCGGTGGCGACGCAAGGTTACCGGGCGTTCTGGCAAACCTACATCACCCTCGACATCGCCCTGCCGCAGGAGGAGATCGATCCCGAAGGCACCGGCGGTCCGGATGTGATCGGCAGGGCGAATTTTCAGGGGCTCATCAACGATACCCTTTATGCGATGTTTCCCGATGTCGAGGACCGGCGGGAGAAGAAGGCGCTGCGCGGGCTCGTCAGTTCGGGTGCTGCACTCGATCTGCGCGACCGCGTCATGGCCGATCCGTCGCTGATCGGCAGCGATCACGCCTTCGCGCTTGTCGCATCCGACGATATCGACCAGCTGGTCAAGGGCGTCATCGACCGGAATGTCGCGGAGAGCGAAAGGCGGGTGAAGGATCACGAACTCGCCTGGATGGACGTGCTCGAAGCTGACGGGCGTGTCGAGACACGCTTCAACACCATCCTGTTCACGCACGGCGACAGCCGCGAGCCGGAACTGGCGGGTATCTGGGGTGCGGTCGTCGGATCCTTCTACATGATGCTCGTAACCCTCTTCCTCGCGGTGCCCATCGGGGTGGCCTCCGCCACATATCTCGAAGAGTTCGCACCGAAGACGCGGCTCACCGATTTCATCGAGGTGAACATCAACAATCTCGCCGCGGTGCCGTCCATCGTCTTCGGCCTCCTCGGCCTCGCGGTATTTCTCCAGGTCTTCCATCTGCCGCGCTCGGCACCGCTCGTCGGCGGCCTGACGCTGACGCTCATGACCCTGCCGACGGTGGTGGTCGCCACGCGCGCCGCATTGCGCTCGGTGCCACCCTCCATCCGCGAGGCGGCACTCGGCATGGGTGCATCGAAGGTGCAGGCGGTGGCCCATCATGTCCTGCCGCTGGCGCTGCCAGGCATCCTCACCGGATCCATCATCGGCATGGCACAGGCGCTCGGCGAGACCGCGCCACTGCTGATGATCGGCATGGTCGCCTTCATCGTCGACATTCCCGCGACACCACTCGATCCCGCGACCGCCCTGCCGGTGCAGATCTATCTCTGGGCCGACAGTCCGGAGCGTGCATTCACCGAACGGACGGCGGCGGCGATCATGGTGCTGCTCGCATTCCTGATCCTCATGAACGCCCTTGCAGTGTTTTTACGCCGAAGGTTCGAGAGAAAATGGTAAATCAGGCAACGATGCCGAAGGACGATCCGGCCGGACATGACGCCGGGATCGCTGTGAAACCCAAGATATCGGCGCGCTCCGTCAATCTCTGGTATGGCGACAAACAGGCGTTGTTCGACGTGTCGCTCGACATTGCGGCAGGGGAGGTGACCGCCCTCATCGGCCCGTCCGGCTGCGGCAAGTCGACGTTCCTTCGCTGCCTCAACCGGATGAACGACACGATCGACATCTGTCGGGTGACGGGCGATATCCGCCTCGACGAACGCAACGTCTACGACGAGGATATCGACGTCGTGCAACTGCGCTCGCGCGTGGGCATGGTCTTTCAGAAACCCAATCCGTTTCCCAAGTCGATCTACGACAATGTCGCCTATGGTCCGAGAATTCACGGTCTCGCCGCGAGCAAGACGGATCTCGATCAGGTGGTCGAGACGGCCCTGCGCGGTGCCGGCCTGTGGAAGGAGGTCTCCGACCGGCTCTCATCGCCCGGCAATGGCCTTTCCGGCGGCCAGCAACAGCG
>JAGREZ010000204.1:4715-6130 GCA_020446285.1 Geminicoccaceae bacterium | reverse complement strand
GGTCGAGAAAGATGACGCCGAGCAGGGCAAGCATGGAGCCCACCGAGAGCTCGATGCCGCCGGTGACGATGACCACGCCGAGCCCCAGCGCCAGAAGGCCGAACAGGCCGATCTGGTTGGCGAGATTCATCAGGTTGGTCGGCGAGATGAACTGTGGATTGATCATGGCGGTCACCGTTCCGGTGACCAGGATGAGAAGGAACAGTCCCAGTTCTTTTCTAAGCATTCTCGGGTACGCTTTCTTCCAGCGGCCTGCCGACGGCAAGGAGCATGACATTGTGTTCGGTGAATTGCGGCCGTTCGAGGAAACCGCTGATGCGCCCCTCGTGCATGACCGCGATGCGGTCGCTGACGCCGATGACTTCCTCCATGTCGCTGGAGATCATCAGGATGGCCACCCCCTCGTCGGCGAGCCGGCGCATGATGGCGTAGATCTCGCTCTTGGCGCCGACATCGATGCCGCGTGTCGGTTCATCGAAGATGACGGCCTTCGGGCGCATCGACAGCCATTTGCCCAGCACCACCTTCTGCTGGTTGCCGCCGGAGAGGTTGATGGCGTGGGTGGCGAGCGTCGGTGTCTTGATGGCGAGTGCCTCGCGCTGGATCTCCGCCGCCCGCCGCTCCGCCGCCCGGTCGGGCAGGCCATGGCGCGCATAGCTGCGCAGATCGGCGAGCGTGATATTCTGGTCGATGGCGAGATCGAGCAGCAGGCCGGCGCGCTTGCGATCCTCGGGTGCGAGATAGATGCCCCTGGCGATGGCATCGGCGGGCCTGTGGATCGCGATCTCCTCGCCGTCGAGGAGGATCCGGCCGGAATGTGCCGGATCGACGCCGAAGATCGCATGCGCGAGTTCGGTGCGACCCGAACCGATCAGCCCGGCAAGCCCCAGGATCTCGCCGCGGCGGAAGGTGAGGGACACCTCGCGATCCGGATAGGCCGGTGTCACCAGCCGGTCCACCTCCACCCCGGTCTCGCGCGGCGCATGGGCGGGCGGGATGTAGACCGATTTGAGATTGCGGCCGATCATCAGCCGGATCATCGCATCGTGGGTGATATCCTCGCCGGTGAGCTCGCCCACCCGCTGGCCGTCGCGCAGCGCCACGACCCGGTCGGCGATGGTCTTCACCTCGTCGAGCCTGTGGGAGATGTAGATGATGCTCACGCCGTCGCGGCGCAGGTCGGCGATCACCTCGAGCAGCCGGTCGGTTTCCTTCAGCGTCAGGCTCGAGGTCGGTTCGTCCATGATGATGATGCGCGCATCGAGCGACAGCGCCTTGGCGATCTCGACCATCTGCCGCTGGGCGATGGAGAGCTTCGCAAGCGGATCGGACGGCCTGACATTCATGCCGAGCCGTTCGAGCAGCGGCGCCAC
Organism: Geminicoccaceae bacterium; assembly: GCA_020446285.1. Taxonomy (GTDB): domain Bacteria; phylum Pseudomonadota; class Alphaproteobacteria; order Geminicoccales; family Geminicoccaceae; genus JAGREO01. The sequence continues at coordinate 4,757 of JAGREZ010000204.1, read as the reverse complement.
CCGCGCATCGAGCCTGCGCGTGTCGACCAGCCGCAAGGGCCC
>JAGREZ010000204.1:2961-4625 GCA_020446285.1 Geminicoccaceae bacterium | reverse complement strand
CCCGCATCCGTTGCCTGCGGCACGGTCAGCCGGTCATGCGCGACACCGTCGAGCACGATCTGCCCGCGCGTCGGCTCCACCACACCGCCGAGGATCTTCATCAGCGTCGACTTGCCGGCACCGTTCTCGCCGATGAGACCGAGCACCTCGCCCTTGCCGAGGGAGACGCTCACATCGTCGAGCGCCATCACGCCCGGATAGGATTTGCTGACCGATTTCAGTTCGAGCAGGGTTTCCGTCATCGCCCATGTCCCGGACATGCCCGCCGGAAACACTGTTCCGGCGGGCGTCCTTGCCGTTCATTCAGGAGTGAGCGGATTACTGGCCGAGAATGGCCTTCACTTCCTCGATGAACTCGCCGACGTTCGCTTCGTCGATGATCTTGGTCGGAACGATGTCAAGCTTGTTCTCGGGCACCACGGACGTGTCGCCGTCGATATATTTCGCCATCTTGATGATCGACTGATAGCCGAACTCGTAAGGCTGCTGCACGACGGTGCCGAGAATCGTTCCCTCGGAAATGCCCTTGAGGGTCTGCTGGTCCTCGTCGAAGCCGACGATCTTGACCTGGCCTTCCTTGCCGGCGGCCTTCACCGCATTGTAGATCTGCGGCGTGTTGTAGGCCCAGAGACCGACGAGCAGGTCGATGTCGGGATACTTGCTCAGCGTGTCCTCGGCATTGGCCTTGGCCTTGGTCTGGTCGCCGCCGTCGGTGCGGATGTCGATGATCTCGATGCCCGAGCCCTCGATCGCCTCCTTGATGCCCTGGCTGCGCTCGCGGGCATTGGCGGCGTCCATGGTACCGACGAACAGCATGGCGGTGCCGCCGTCCGGCAGCGCGCGCTTCATCAGCTCGCCCGCCTGGCGTCCGGCGTCGACATTGTCGGTGCCGATATACATGACACGGTTGGAATTCGGCGCGTCGGCGTCATGCGTGAAGAGCACGGCCTTGGATGCGACCTCGTTGAGAATCTCGGTCGAATCGTCCGGATTGACCGGGCTGATGGCGATGCCGGCGACACCCTTGGCGAGCAGGTCTTCGAGGATCTTCTTCTGCGCCGCGGCGGACATCTCGCCGGGGATGTAGAATTCGACCTGGTAATTGTCGAGTTCGGCATCGGCCTTTTCCGTGCCGACCCGCGCGAACTTCCAGAAATCGGCCGGGACGTTCACCACGAAAGCCAGCGTCTTCGCGTCCTGGGCCGAAGCCGGCGCGAACTGCGTTGCCGCCACGAGTGCTGCCGCACAGCTCGCGAGCAGCGCCCGCCGACCGATGCGGACAAGTGCCGATGCGGACGCCGTCTTGGACAATGTCTCTGTCAGGTTCTTCAAGTCTGGTCCTCCCTGTTGCGCCCGTCAGCGGGCACCGCTCCTGGAAAATCGCTCGTCACGAACGGGAGACAGGGCGAACGATCCGTCCATCCGGCGGATTCCCGACGCCACCTCCCCTTCGTTTTCCGGACCCTTCGTTCAGGCCCGGCCGTATCGCTTCGGGATCGGAACGAAATCCCGTCAACCCCGAAGCGGCCGGCACATGGCCAGACCGTAGACGGCCTGCGGCACCCGCTCAAGTCCGTTCATCGTCGCCGCCAAACTCTTCCGGTATCTGAAATTTCAACGCCGTCCACCCCGGCTCCATGGTGTCGTCAGTGTCATGTCGTCTG
>JAGREZ010000204.1:0-2893 GCA_020446285.1 Geminicoccaceae bacterium | reverse complement strand
GTGGTCAATACCAGAAGAATTGAATTTCTCCAGTATGCAATATGTTGTTAACCCATGGTTCGTATACTTCATCCAATGCCTCAAGAAATATGGCGGATACCATGTACAAGAAAATTCCATGGGTGAAGAATGCAGCCGGCTTCGGTGCTGATCGCCGCGGTACGGTTGCGATTGTCGTCGCTTTCGGACTTGTGCCTGTCGTTCTGGCACTTGGTGCCACGGTCGATATCGCCCGCATGGTTGTGGCGCAGAACACGCTCGCCAGGGCTGCCGACGCGGCCGCCATCGCCGGTGCCCGTGCGGTCGCCCAGCAGGAGATCGAGGACGCCGCCGAGCGCTACTTCGATATCAATTTCGGTGCGGGTCTCCTGGGCACATCGGATACCGACATCGATGTGGACTTCAATCCGCTCAATGGCGAGGTGACCGTCGTCGCCGAGACGACGATCGGTGCCTCGTTCATGCGCCTTGCGAATGTCGAGGACGTTCCCCTCGCGGCCCGTGCGGTCGCCGTGCGCGAAATGACCGGCATCGAGCTCGCGCTTGCCCTCGACGTCACCGGTTCCATGCAGGGCAGCCGGATCCAGTCGCTGAAATCGGCGGCGGGCGACCTTCTCGACGCGATCTATGGCGATCGCGAGGAACTCGAGGATGCCGCCATCGCCATCATTCCGTTCAGCTCACGGGTCAATGTCGGCGACGATCGCGAGGACTGGCTCAGCGAGGAGGCCCCGAACAAATGGTCCGGCTGCATGCAGGCGCGTGACGATGAGCATGCGCTCCTCGACACGCCGCCGTCCGCGACCTGGGACGATGGGGAGGGTGGCACCGACGATACACGGTTCGTCGGCCAGCCGACCCGCATCGGGAAGAAGAACTACAAGAATATCTGTCCCGACGAGGAGTTGCTGCCGCTGACCCGCGCACGGAGCCCTCTCGACAGCAAGATCAATGCACTCAAGGCCGACGGCACCACGCGTATCGACATGGGCCTTCGCTGGGCGTGGCGCGCGATCTCGCCGAAGTGGCAGGGTCTGTGGGGCGATGCGGAGATGCCGGTGGAAATGAGCAACGACATTCACAAGGTTCTGGTGCTCATGACCGACGGTGACAATGTCGCGCAATCATATGACGAGGTATCCGCATCCGGCGCCGACGACAATGTCGAGGATCTGTGCGAGCGGATCAAGAATGCCGGGATCACGCTCTATACCGTGACATTCCGCGCACCGCATTCGGTCAAGCCGATGATGCGCGCCTGCGCGACCTCGGAAATGCACTTCTTCGACTCACCGTCCGACGGCGCGCTGCGCGACTCGTTCGCCCGCATCGGCGCGCAGATCACGAAGCTTCGTCTGGTGGAGTGAGTATGGAAACCGGCACCATGCCATCGAACGGGCATCGCTCGGGTGCATTCGGGGAAAGGGTAGTGAATGACCGGACGGGATCCATCGTCTGGGAATTCGCCTTCCTCGGCCCGGTGCTTCTGGGCCTGGTGCTGGGCGCGGTCGAGGTCGCGCGCCTCATGATCGCGATCACCGTCCTCAATCTCGCGGCTTCGGAAGCGGCGCGTGTCGGCCTGACGGGCAGGGAGGAGGCCGGTGTCACCCGCGATGAGCAGGTCCGGGAGGCCGTCATGAACTATGCCGTGGGGCTGATCGACGAGAACCGGATCAGCATTTCGACATCCGTATTTGCTTCATTTGAAGACATGCAGCGTGGCGAACCATTCATCGATTCGAATAACAATGGTGAATGGGACGATGGCGAATGGTACAGCGATCTCAATGACAATGGCGAGTGGGACTGGCGACGCAAGGAGTCCGACGGGGTCGGCGGGCCGGGCGACATCGTCCTCTACGAGGTCAACTATCCCTGGCGGTTCATGGTGCCGTTCATGAAGACCCTTTCGGACGGTGACAGCATCATCGACCTTTCCGCCCAGATCGCCATCCGCAACGAGCCGTTTCCCGATGATCTTTGACAGCGTGACCCGTCGCATTTCAGGACTGTGGTCCGCCCGCAAGGGTTCGCTCGCGGTAGAGTTCGCGCTCTCGGTCCCGATCTTCCTCCTGGCGCTCGGCGGTGCCGCCGACTATGGCTGGCTTCTCCTCGCCGAGTTCAAGGCCCGGCAGGTGGCGGCCACCATGGCCGACCTGACCGGCCGGAGCGACGTCCTGACAACGGCCGAGGCGACGGACATCCTGCGCACATCCTATGCGGTCGGCAGTCCGTTGCGGATGGAAACCGATGGTCGTGTCATCGTCACCCACGTCAGGACCACGACCGCCGACGGCTCCTTCAATGACTGGCGCGTCGGTCTCGGTGGCGGTGACCCGAACAGTCTTCCCAGTCGTGTCGGCGAGCTCGGCGACGAAGCCGATCTCGGCAGCATCGTCCTGCCTCCCGGTGAGAACATGGTCGTCGCTGAGGTTGTCCTCCACTTCCGCCCGCTGATCGGCCTCGCCATCCGCGAGGAACGCGACATCTACGCGACCTCCTATTCCCGTCCCCGATTCGGGATCGTCGCCCTCGACGACGACTGACAACAACCGTCGCCGCCCCCGGCGCGCCGCCCCGTGCGGTCCCGTCAGGCAAGACGCCGGAACGTCTCCCGCGCCAGACGGCCGATGCCGCAAAAATCCTTTCGTTCCATGCACGAGGCGGGGCCCGGTCTGTCGGTCATATCAGGCATGGGCAGGGGGTATGCGGACCCGTAACGGACAGGGCCGCGCGGATGTCCCGCGCGGCCCCGATCCGAAACATGGAACGCCGTGGAGGCGGTCAGTCGATCTCGAAGAACAGGTGGCAGTCGGCGCCGTTGGTGATGTTGTAGGTGGATGTCGTGGTCAGTGTCGCACCGCCCTGGATGCAGTTGCGATTGTCCTGGCGG
>JAGREZ010000203.1 GCA_020446285.1 Geminicoccaceae bacterium | reverse complement strand
ACATCGATGGCCACACTCTTTTCCATGACCGGAATCTCCTCGCCGAAGGCCGCCGGTTCGACGCCCTCGAGCGAAACCGTCGTGACGGTCTTGATGACGGCGTAGCTGCCCGGCTGGTTGTCACGCTCGATGATGGCGAAACGATCGCCGCCGAGAGCGGTGATCTCCGAGAGACCGACCCAACCGCCACGTTCGGACTTGGGCGCTTCGAGCGGATAGCGGACAAAGCTCCAGCTGTCGTTCGCGATATCATGGATGCCAAGCTTGGCCTGATCGTCGGCATCATCCTTCCATGCGCGCTGGAACGCCACCACGAGCCTGTCCTCACCCCAGGTCGCGACACCTTCGAAGCCGAAGCGGATGGCCTGTCCGTAGACCTCCTCGGGCAGGAAGACCTCGCGTTCGACGGTGCCGTCGGCGGTGACCTTGACAAGCTGGCTTCGCTGCTGCTGCGGATTGTCGCTATCCGGATTGCCTTCGGATGCCAGCCAGAAGCCGCCATCGGCCGCGACGGCAATACCTTCGAGATCGTAGTTCGCGGGTTCACCATCCTTCATGAGCCCATGTGCGGCGACGATTCGCGCCGGTCCGGTGCCGAGCTCGATCTCGTAGATCGCGGAACGGGCGTATGCACTGTCGCTGACGGCATAAAGACGTCGTGGATCCATGGGATCGGCCGCGAGGCCGGACATGGCTCCCCAGCCGATGGGAAGGCCGGAACGGGAATCCGAAGTCGAGACGATCTGCGGATAGGCGGGCATGTTGGCGTCATGGGCGTAGATCGCGATGGTTGAACGGATGCCGTCCTCTTCGGAATCGACCTCGCTGGCGACGACCAGGGCGTTGCGCTGCGGCAGGGCGAGAATACCCTCGGGGCCGACCGCCGTGGGCAGGAACTGCAGCAGTTCCGGGGTTTGCCCTGCGCCGGCATCGGCGAAGACAGCAACGAAATTGCCGCGTTCGCTGCCGACGAAGATCAGCCTCTCGCCGCCCAGCGTGCCGACATCGACGCCTTCCGGTTCGGTGCCCTTCTTGCCGGCGCGATGCTCGGGATAGTGACCGTGAAGCACGCCCAGATGCTCGATCAGATTACCGCTGTCATACAGCACCTCGCCTGTCTTGCTGAAGATGGTGAATCCGCGTGATCCGCCCTCGTAGTCGCCTTCGTTGGCGGTCACGAGACGGTCATCGTCGAGCCAGGCGACGGCGTCAGGCTCGCGTGCAATGCCGACGACCCGGCCATCGGCACGCACCTGTCGGTCCGTTTTGGTGTCGATCCCGTAGACATCCGCCGTACCGGCCGAGAAATGGCCGACGATGCTACCGCCGGCCAGATCGACGAGGGCAATGTGGTTGTTTTCCTGCAAGGTGATGACGGCGATATTGTCATTGTTGATGTCGACGAATTCGGGCTCTGGATCTTCGGGCGCCACCTCGGCGAGACCGGTGAGATCGATCATGCGCGGTGCATCGCAGTTCGTCGGCACGCCGTTGCCATCGAGATCGAGCAGGGCGAGATGGCCCGCCGGAAGCTGCGGGATGATGCCATCATTCAGATCCTCGTCGCGCTCGTTCTCGATGGCGACCGCGAGAAACGCTCCGTCCGGGCTCGCCGCCACGGAATCGGGCTGACCGCCGAGATCGCAGCGGGCGATGACTTCGCGCGAGACGATGTCGATGATCGCGAGATGACCGCTCGGCTCGACATGGTCCGGCGAGGTGTTCACCGCGGCAAGGGCCGCATTTCCAACGATGGTGATCGATGTCGGTTCGCCGGTGACATCCACGATGCCGGCGGGCACCGGGGCTTCGAGATCGGTGATATCCACAAAGCCGATACGCTGGCCGGGCCCGTCGGTATAGGCGAGCAGTTCGCCGTTCGCATCCGCCGCCACGATCTCGGCCACAGTCTCGGATTCGGCGGGAATGCCGGCAGGCAGGTTCAGGAAGACCGGCAGGGTCGCCACGCGATCGAGATAGCGCCCGGCATGGGCCTCGCTCAGCGTTGTCGAGACCAGCGCGACTGCCGTGCCTGCGATCAGGAGCGAATAGGGCGTGCATGTCCTCATGGTCGTCCTCCACATGTTCCGGTGTTCTGGCGGAACCAGGAGATGGAGGGCTTGTGTGACAGATTGATGGCAGTCGCGGTCCGGCAACGGGCAGGTCAATCGGAAAAACCATCTTTTTGAAGAGCGCCGCAAGGTCGGGAATGCCGGTTCTCCACGAACCGGTTTCCTGCCTTCAATCCTGCCCCACCGGCAATGTCACCACCGCCCGCAATCCGCCGCTTTCGCGGTTGGCCAGGGAAACATCGCCGCCGTGGGCGCGGATGATGGAGCGGGCGATGGCGAGGCCGAGGCCGGTTCCACCGGTCTCGCGCGAGCGGCTTTCCTCCAGCCGGACGAAGGGTTCGAAGACGCGTTCGAGATCCATCTCCGGGATGCCGGGGCCGGAATCATTAATGACGAGTTCGATCCGGCCGGCTTGTTCGGCGAGGGTGATGGTCACGCCACCGCCGTAGCGCACGGCATTCTCGACGAGATTGCGGATCGCGCGTTTCATCGCCACCGGGCGGCAGGGGAGGACGATGCGGTCGGTGGGTTCGAAGGCGATGTCGGCGCCATGGTCAGCGAGATCGTCGGCGATGCTCTCGACGAGTGCCGCAAAATCGGTGGGGCGAACGGGCTCGCTTTTCGCCTCCTCGCGCATGAAAGCCAGCGCCGCCTCGGTCATGGCTTCCATCTCGGCGAGGGTTTCGAGCATCTTGTCCTTGTCCTCGCCTTCCTCGAGAAACTCGGTGCGCAGGCGCAGGGTGGTGATGGGTGTGCGCAGGTCGTGGCTGATGGCGGCGAGCATGCGCGTGCGGTCGTCGACGAAACGGCGGATACGGCCGGCCATGCGGTTGAAGGCCGCCGCCGCTCTGGCCATTTCGCCCGGGCCGGATTCGACGAGCGGTTCCACCTCCTCGCCGCGGCCGAAGCGATCGGATGCCTCGACGAGGGCGCGCAACGGGCGGGTGATGCGGCGGACCATGATAGCACCGGCAAGGCAGACGAGAAGGGCCGTCAGCAGGACATAGAGCAGCGGGCCACCCAGGCGCAGCAGGGGTGGCGGCGGCAGCCTGTGTTCGAGATTGAGCCAGCTGCCTTCGCCGAGGCCGATGGAGACGATCAGGCGCAGCGGATCGCCATGGTCGCGGCCGTCCCTTCGTTCATCGTTCTCTCTGCGGCGGTCGCCGTCGTCATGGTCGCCGTCGCGGCGGTAGCGGTCGCGGAACTCGGCATCATCGTCGAGATCGGTGAGGACCGGGCCGGGGAGATCGTCGTCGATGCGCCGCTCGATGCTGCGGCTGATGGGGTTCTTGCGGTTGCGGTGCTTGTCCTCGATGCGGCTGGTGCCATCGACGCTGGCGGAGAAACCGCGTGATCCGGCGGCCTCGACGACCCGTTCGCGGTTCTCTTCGGGGGTGATCGCGAGGATGCGGGCGAGGCTGACGGTACGATCCAGGATCTGCGTGCGGTTGGCGAGGATGAGTGAACGTTCATTGTCATGGGCGAAGATGAAGACCGCGACGAGCTGGGCGGCGAGCAGGGCCAGCACCAGCACCAGCGTCATCTGTCCCATGAGCGATTTCGGCCAGAACCGGCGCGGCATCAGAGTTTCTCGACGTCGGCGACGAAACTGTAACCACCACCCCAGTGCGTCTTGATGATGACCGGCTGTCTGGGGTCGCGCTCGATCTTGCGGCGCAGGCGGCTCACCTGATTGTCGATGGAGCGGTCGAACACCCGCGCCTCGCGGCCCGAGGTGAGGTCGAGCAGCTGGTCGCGGTTGAGGACCATGCCCGGATGATCGATGAAGGCGGTCAGGAGACGGTAGTCCGCGGTGCTGAGCGCCACGCTCACGCCGTTTTCGTCGATCAGCTCGCGCTGCGCCGTATCCAGCTTCCAGCGGTCGAAGCGGAGCATTCCGTCCGGCAGCTTCTCGCGGCTCGGCGGCAGGGCGCGGGTGCGGCGGAGCACGGACTTGATCCGCGCGAGCAGCTCGCGCGGGTTGAAGGGCTTGGTGAGATAATCGTCGGCGCCCATTTCGAGGCCGACGATGCGGTCGGTCTCCTCGGCCATCGCGGTGAGCATGATGACGGGGAATTCCGTCGTCTCGCGCAGATGCCGGCAGAGCGAGAGCCCGTCCTCGCCCGGCATCATAACATCGAGCACGACGAGGTCGAAGCTGCCGGCACGGAGCATCCGGCGTGCTTCCTCGCCGCCGGATGCGGTGGAAACGCGAAACCCGTGCTGGCCGAGATATTTCCCGACCAGATCGCGGATGTCGCGGTGATCGTCGACGATCAGGACATGCGCTTTCTCGTTCATGGCCCCTCGATATCAAGCACGCTGCGACATCGCCCGGTGAAGTTTGTAACCAGTTGTACCAGACCCGCCGGAGGTCACGTCTTCTTACTCTTTTGCCCGCCCGCAGGCGAATTCCTGTGACAAACTCGCCGCATAAACAGGGTCAGCCAGACGATGGCAAACTGAATGAACCTGACGAAAGGATCACCGACGATGAAGACCCGCAGCAAAGTCTTTCTTGGTACGCTCGGCATTGCCGCAATTCTCGGCATGACTGCCGTTACCGCCTCGTATGCCGATGGTGGCCGGGGCATGCGCGAGGGTGGACCCGGCGGTATGGGCCGGATGATGATGTTCGAGCGCTTCGATGTCGACGGCGATGGCAAGGTGACGCTCGAGGAGGCCAATGGCCTGATCGACACCAAGCTCGCCGAGTATGACGGCAATGGCGATGGCACGCTCTCGCTCGACGAGTTTCAGGGCCTCTATCTCGAACAGACCCGGGACATGATGGTGCGCGGTTTCCAGTTCATCGACCGCGATGGCGATGGCCAGCTGACCCGCGAGGAAATGGGCACACCGGTCGATCGCGGTTTCTCGATGATGGATCGAAACGAGGACGGTGCCATCGAGAAGAGCGAGATGGGCAAGCGCGGCGGACATGGCAAGCGCTGGCATCAGGGCGACGATGACCGCCCCCGCGGCAAGGGCGAGGGCAAGGGCAAGCGTCAGGGGCAGTCGCAGGAAGACAGCGACGGCTGACGCCTGAACCACGCGGCCTTCCAGCCTCTTCCATCTGGAGTTCAAACCCACCGCTTGAGCCCGGAACGCATGTTCCGGGCTTTTTTTTGTGCCAGCCATGGCGCCGTGGCCCGGTCGGGGAAATGTGTTGCCTCGACCGTCCGGCACCGGTGCCGATCCTGATCCCCTCACGAGGACAGGCGCCCCTCGCCGGAGAAGGTCCGGCGCTTTCACCCTTGCGCGAATCCAATGCGTCCAGCATGACGCAGCGCGCTTGAAGCGGGCGTGCATGATGGTTAGACATGACTCGATCGCTCGTGAAATTCATCCAATCGACAAAAGGCACTGGGATCGCATGGCTCGGAAAAAGATCGCGCTGATCGGGGCAGGCCAGATCGGCGGCACTCTCGCTCACCTCGTAGGCCTCAAGGAACTGGGTGACGTCGTGCTCTTCGACATCGCCGACGGTGTCCCCCAGGGCAAGGCGCTCGATCTCGTCGAGAGCTCGCCGGTGGAAGGCTTCAATTCGGCAATGTCGGGTACGACCGAATATTCCGGCATCGCGGGATCGGACGTGGTGATCGTCACCGCAGGCATTCCGCGCAAGCCGGGCATGAGCCGCGACGACCTGATCGCCACGAATGCCAAGGTGATAAAGAGTGTCGGTGCCGGCATCAAGGAGAACTGCCCGGATGCCTTCGTGATCGTCATCACCAACCCGCTCGATGCGATGGTGTGGGCGATGCAGAAGGCGAGTGGTCTCCCGGCGAACAAGGTGGTCGGCATGGCCGGCGTGCTCGACAGCGCGCGTTTCCGCTACTTCCTTGCCGAGGAATTCAGGGTGTCGGTGGAGGATGTGACGGCGTTCGTGCTCGGCGGCCATGGCGACAGCATGGTTCCGCTGGTGCGCTATTCGACCGTCGCAGGCATTCCACTGCCCGATCTGGTGAAGATGGGCTGGACTTCCCAGGAGCGGCTCGATTCGATCGTCCAGCGCACCCGCGACGGCGGTGCGGAGATCGTCGGCCTGCTCAAGACCGGTTCGGCCTTCTACGCACCGGCATCCTCGGCGATCGCCATGGCCGAGAGCTATCTCAACGACCAGCGCCGGGTGCTGCCCTGTGCTGCGCAGCTGAATGGTGAATACGGGGTCAATGGTCTCTATGTCGGCGTGCCGGTGGTGATCGGCGGGAACGGCGTGGAAAAAGTCGTCGAAATCGAGCTGAACGCGGACGAGAAGGCGGCATTCGACAAGTCGGTCGCTTCGGTCCAGGGCCTCTGTGATGCGGTAAACCTCTGATGAACATTCATGAATACCAGGCCAAGAGCCTGCTTCGCGACTATGGTGTCGCCACGCTCGAGGGCTCGGTCGCCTACACGCCCGAGGAGGCCGAGAAGGCCGCCCGCGACCTCGGCGGTCCGGTCTGGGTGGTCAAGGCGCAGATCCATGCCGGCGGTCGTGGCAAGGGTGGCGGCGTGAAGCTGGCAAAGTCGATCGAGGAAGTGCGCCAGCTCGCTGACCAGATCCTCGGCATGACGCTGGTGACGCATCAGACCGGTCCCGCCGGACGGGTGGTCAAGCGTGTCTATATCGAGGATGGCTGCGACATCGACCGTGAACTCTATCTCGGTGCGGTGATCGACCGGGCGACCAGCCGGGTGACGATCATGGCGTCTACCGAAGGTGGCGTGGAAATCGAGGAAGTGGCGGCGAAGTCGCCGGAAAAGATCCTCAAGGTGGCGATCGATCCGGCCACCGGCTTCCAGGCCTTCCACGGCCGCAAGCTGGCCTTCGGTCTCGGCCTCAAGGGCGGCGAGATCAAGAAGGCGGTGGCCTTCATGGCCGGTCTCTACAAATGCATGGTCGAGCGCGACGCCAGCCTCGTCGAGATCAATCCGCTGGTGGTGACCAAGGGGGGCGACGTGATTGCCCTCGATGCCAAGATGAACTTCGATTCCAACGCGCTCTATCGTCAGTCGCGGATCGTCGATCTGCGCGACCTCGACGAGGAGGATCCGCAGGAGATCGAGGCGAGCCGGCACGAGCTCAACTACATCAAGCTCGACGGCAACATCGCCTGCATGGTCAACGGCGCCGGGCTGGCCATGGCCACCATGG
>JAGREZ010000202.1 GCA_020446285.1 Geminicoccaceae bacterium | reverse complement strand
GCACGCAGCGGCAAAAAGCGCGCCGTCCCAAAGGGATGCGGCGAAAAGGACTGGCGAACTTCGTCGGCGTTCGGGCGCGCAGCGCTGCTGCGCTGGCCCTCTCGCCTCCTCGTTTCCAGTCCTTTTCGTCTCGCATCGCGGCTATCGGCATTTCTTCAACACGCTGCTATACAACCACCGGGTTGCACAAAGCGTTGGATGTCCGATGAGCCTGGTCGCTCTCGACAAGCTCATTCCCGGCCAGCGCCGGGGGTTGATGCTCGTCATGTCCTCACCTTCGGGAGCCGGAAAGACATCGATCAGCCGGGCCGTTCTACAGGATGAGCGGGAACTGGCGATGTCCGTTTCGGTAACGACACGGCCGCAGCGGCCGGGCGAAGTCGATGGCCGCGACTATCATTTCATCGACACGCCGACCTTCGAACGCATGGCAGCGGACGACGAGCTGCTCGAGCATGCGCGGGTCTACAAGCACAGCTACGGCACTCCGAAGAAGCCCGTGTTCGATGCGTTGCAGGCGGGCAAGGACGTGCTCTTCGACATTGACTGGCAGGGTGCGCAACAGATGCGCGAGGCGGCCGGCGTGGACATGGTCGGTATCTTCATCCTGCCGCCCTCGACCGACGAACTCGAACGGCGGCTGCGGACCCGCGCGCAGGACAGCGAGGAGGTCTTGCGCTATCGCCTGACGCAGATCGCCAACGATGTCACACACTGGCCTGAATATGACTATGTGCTGATCAACAACGATCTCGGTGAAAGCGTGCGCACCGTCCGCGCCATCCTCACAGCCGAGCGCGTCCGCCGCAAGCGCCAGCCCGCCCTCACCGATTTTGTCGAACAGTTCAGGATACCTGCGGCCGATCGCTGACCAGACGCCGCGCCAGCAGGCCGAAGCGCTCGACATCCACCTCTTCGGCGCGGGCGGTCGGCGCGATCCCGGTTCCATCGAGCAACCGGTCGATATCGACGCCGAGCGGCTTCAGGCTCGAACGCAGCATCTTTCGCCTTTGCTGGAAAGCCGCGGCGGTGAGACGTTCGAGCGAGCGACGAAAGACATCATTCACAGGATGATGGCGCGGGGTGAGTGCCACCAGCGCCGAGCGTACCTTGGGTGGCGGATGGAAAGCGCCGGCCGGCAGATCCATCATCCGCCGCACATCGCAGAAGGTCTGGCAAAGGATCGAAAGCCTGCCATAGGCTGCACTGCGCGGCTGTGCACAGATCCGGTCGACCACCTCGCGCTGGAACATCAGCCGCATGTCCACGAGCTGACGTGCGCCGACGATCCAGCGGACCAGAAGCTCGTTGCCGACATTGTAGGGAAGATTGGCAACGATCCGGTAAGATTCACCACCGCAAAGCCCGTCAGGATCGATCCGGAGTGCATCGGCCTCGACGAGTTCGAGCCGGCCCGCCGCCGCAGCCACCAGTTCGCCGAGTGCGCGGACGCAGCGGGGATCACGTTCGATGGCAACGACCCGCGCTCCCGCTTCGAGCAGGGCGCGGGTGAGCCCGCCCGGCCCGGGGCCGACCTCGATGACCCGGCAACCGGAAAGATCGCCGGCGCTACCGGCAATCGCCGCGAGAATCGACGGGTCGAGCAGAAAATGCTGACCAAGCCGTTTGTCGGCATCGAGACCATGACGACGGATCGTCTCCTTGAGCCGTGGCAGGCCGGACAGGTCGGGGAAGCTAGAAATTGACACGGACGTCGATGAATGCGTCCTTTCGCAGGTCGCGGAGATATCGGTTGGCAAGGCGCTGGATCTGGGCGCGTTCGAGCTTCGCCCGCATCTGGTCACGCCGGAGTTCCTCGGCCTGATCGCCACCGGTAGCGCAGACCATGATGAGATGAATGCCCGATGCCGAACGGATCGGCTCGCTGATTTTCCCGACCGGAAGTTGTGCGATGATCCGGGCAAGATCGGCCGGAATATCGCGCGGATGCACCCAGCCGAGATCTCCCGATCCGGGCGTATCGAGCTGATCGGCAACATCGATGACGGCATCGCAATTCTGCAGGCGTGGACCAAGGGCCACGGCCTGCGCGTTGGCGAGTTCGACGCTTTCGGCAGGCGCCTGCGGCGCGAGCGGGAAGAAGATCTGCGCGAGCTTTCGCGCATCGGGATCACTCGCAACGCTCTGCCCGTCGCGGCGATCGCGGACGAGAAAGAGATGAACACCGGTGGGCGACGGCAGCGGATCGGAAAGCTGGCCCGGCTGCAGGGCCGCGACCGCCGGACGCAACCCGCCGGGCACATCGGAGATGGGTACCCAGCCCAGATCGCCGCCAGCTTCCGCTGTCTCACCCACAGAAACCTGTCGCGCCAGCGCCGCGAAATCGGCACCGTCACGGACCGCCGCCATCAGTTCGCGCCCGGCGGCCAGCGCCTCGTCGAGCCTCGATGGATCGTAGACCGGAAGGACGATCTCGGAGAGCTGCATCTCCTGCTCGCCACCATCCTTCTCGGCATCGAGCGCCAGATCGACCTGACGGTCGCTGACGGTCGCACGCGGGGCGATGCGACGGCGGATGAGCCGAACCCAGGACAGTTCCGCCCGAACCTGTTCCCGCAAATGTTCGGGATTGACGCCGCTTCTGGAAAGATTGTCGAGCAGCTGGCCGCTGGTCATCCCGTTGGGCTCGGCAAGACGTGCGATCGCGGAATTGATCTCCGGATCGCTGGCCACCAGCGACAGCCTCGTCGCTTCCTGCATCTGCAGGCGCTCGTCGATCAGCCGGCGCAGAACCTGCGGCGTCAGCCGCCGGCGGGCCGCCGGGTCCGCATTGATGCCGCTGAAGACGATGGCCAGATCGACCCTCTCGGCGAGATCCTGCAACGAGATGATGTCATTGTTCACCACCGCGGCAATACGCTGCGCCCCCTGCCCGTATGCCGGCGCGCCGACAGACGGCGGGATCACCACCGCGAGGAGGAACAATGCGAGCCGAAGGCCAAGACGCAGGTCCATCATTTCATCCTAGAATAGAGTACTGTCCGCCTCGAGGTCGCCCAGACTTCTCAAGGTGACCCGTACACTGAACCGGGTCTCGTCCTCAAGTTCTCCCTTCTCCGTGAAGTTCTGCTCGAGTCCGGCACGGATCGAAAGGCAGTCGTCGGAAAAGAGGATTCCGTAAGTGTTCGTGACCGGTCTGTCGAGTGTGAGGTCACGGCGGAACTGGGTTGCGACGGCGAGACTGTTCGTCATCTGCAGGCGAACGCCGGCGACGATCTCCTGGCGCTCGTTGAGGCCCGTATCCGGCAGATCCTCGCTCAACTGCAGATACTGGAGATTGAAACGCATGCGCGGCGGCCCGAAGCGCAACGACAGATCGCTGCGGCGGAAGGTGAGTTCGTCCTTGGCGAGGCGAAACCGGTAGCTCAGATCGAAGTTCGGCCCCGGCCGGAAATCGAACCGGCCGACATAGTCCGACAGGCTCTCCTCGAGCCCGGATCCCCTTGCGAACAGCTGGTCCGCCCCCTCGCGCAGGCTCTGGCCGACAACGCCACCGACGCGAAGCCCGCTCGGGCCGATCGAATCGAACCGCAGGCCATAGGTCACCTTGGCCCCGCTCTCGACCTTGTCCAGCCCGGTAAAGCGGTCCGGTTCGAAGAGATTGGTCTCGTCGAATTCGAAAACGAGGCTGTCCTCGTTGGGAATCTCGCGCTTGTTCGCGTCATTCCCGATCCAGCTTGCGGAAACGATGGGCTCCACGACCTGGCTCCAGCCATGCGCATTGCCGACGAGCGGCCAGCTCAGATCGAACGTGGCGCGTGGCACGATCCGCCCCACCGCCTCCCGCCCGCTGCTGCTCGCCCGGTCGCCGGCCTCGCCGCTGACGGAGTAGAGATCGCCGCGAAGGCTGGTCTCGAATGTCATGAGTTCACCGAAGGCGCCGACATGCGGAAGCTGCCAGCCGACTTCGCCCGACACCCTGCGGGTATCGAGACCCTGTGTCCGGGTGAGAGCGAGAATGCTCGAATCGGCAAAGAAGAACGAGCCACCCGCTCCGCGATCGCTCGTCTTGTGACTGCGGACCCAGGGGGCGACCACCGGAATCAGTCCCTGGTCGTCATCCTCGCGAAGCCCCTGAAAGCCGTAGATGTCGAGGGAAAAGAGATCGGCTCCGGTGTACTCCTCGATGAACGCACGGTTTTCCAGAACGTCTTCGCTGCTGAAATCGTAACGTTCGAGATAGGTATCATCGCTGGCAAGTGCCAGATCGAAGCCGAACGGCCTGTTCTCATCGAGATTGTAGCGGCCCTCGCCCTCGACATGTCCGCGCCAGACCTGTCTCGTATCGCCGTCGGCATCCGGTTCGGCATCGGATGTGCGGGTGATGCTGCCACCGAGTGTCGTCTCGCCGAACGTATGCAGCTGGCGATATTCCGCGCCGAGGAGTGCCCCCTCGCTCGAGGTGACGAGCGGCAGGAGGGTGAGATCGCGATCCGGTGCTATATCGATGAAGAACGGCGTCTCTGCGGTCAGACCGAGTTCGGTATCGGTGCCGAGGCGCGGCGTGAGAAAGCCCGTCTTGCGCTCGACCGTCGGATCGGCATGGAAGAAATAGGGCAGCCACGCCACCGGCACACCGAGGATCTCGAACCGGGCGTTGCGATAGGCGACGGTCCTGCTCTCCTGATCGTGGACCACCCGGTCCGCCTTGATCTGCCATAACGGATCATCGTCATCCGCGCATATCCGGCAGGGGCTGTAGACCACGCGATCGAGCTCGATCCGTTCGCCGCCGACCCGCCTTCCGGCCGTGGCGGCCAGTCGCGAACGATCGGCGAGGAGCACACCGACATCGACGAGGAAGCCGTTTTCGAGGTCATCGTCGATGGTCATCTCCTCGGCGAAGACCGAGCTTCCGTCGGGATTGATGAGCACGATATTGCCCTCGGCCATCACCCTGCGACCGGCGATGTCGTATTCGATACGGTCGGCAAGCAACCGCCGGCCGGACTGGGAAAGCTCGACATCGCCTTCGGCGACGAGGCTTTCCTTGTCGGAGGCATAGTCGATCCGGTCGGCTTCCAGAAGCACGGGCTGCCCGGTCGTCAGCACCCCGTCGACAAGATCGGCCGCGCTCCCCGGGCTCACGGCGCAGACCATCGCGACCAGCAGGACTCCGAACCGTTTCAATGAACTCTCTTGCGTTGCCGCTGCATTGGGGTCATCTCACTGGTCAGGGCCGGACCGGCATGGATGCGAGCGGCGTCACGCTAGCGGTCCCGGGCCGGCGGTTCAAGCAGGCTGACGCGCCACGGGCGGGTGGTTCGCGCCGGTCGGAATTTTCCGGATAGCAGGGGAGCATGGTTGTGATCGATATCAGCGTGCATGAAGGCGAACTTCCGGGATCGGGCACGATCATCGTCACCGCCGGTACCGATGGCACGCTCGGCGATGCAGCAAGGGCGCTCGACACCAGTCTCGGCGGACTGGTCGCACGGATGGTCGAGCTTGGCGGCGAACTCACCAACGGCAAGGTTCTCGACGCGCTCGCCCCGAGCGGTTCCGGCCATGACCGCATCCTCGTCCTCTGCCTTGCCAACAAGGAACCGAAGCCGCTCACCGATATCGAGGAAGCCGGCGGAAGTCTTGCAAGAAAGCTTGAGGAGCTCGGCGTCGCGGATGCCTGCGTGACCACGAGCGACGGACTGGCGAGAACCGGCGAACGCCTCGATGTCGCCGCCGCCATCGCCATGGGCGCCATGCTCAGAAGCTATCGCTTCGACCGCTACCGCAACGACAAGGACAAGGACAGGCCGAAGCTTCGCTCGCTGTCCTTCGCCGGCCTCGGCGACGGCGGAAACAGTGTCCTCGCCGCAGTTCGCTCGCAGGCCGAAGCCGTTGCGCTTGCCCGCGACCTCGTGAGCGAGCCGGCCAACATGCTCTATCCGGAAACCTTCGCCGGACGATGCCGCGACCTCGAGAAATTCGGCGTGGAGGTGGAAATCCTCGGTCCGGAGAAACTTGCAGAACTCAAGATGGGTGCGATCCTCGCCGTCGGGCAAGGCAGCGCCCGCCCGCCGCATGTCGCCATCATGCGCTGGAACGGCGGCAGGGATGGCGACGCACCGCTGGCTCTGGTCGGCAAGGGTGTCTGCTTCGATACCGGCGGCATCTCGCTCAAGCCCGCCGGCGGCATGGAGGACATGAAGTGGGACATGGGCGGTGCCGCTGCCGTGGTCGGCGCCATGCAGGCCATTGCCGCGCGCAAGGCGAAGGCGAATGTCGTCGGCGTCATCGGCCTTGCCGAGAACATGCCGTCGGGTACCGCCCAGCGGCCGGGTGACGTCATCACCGCCATGTCCGGCACGACCATCGAGGTCATCAACACCGACGCCGAGGGCCGCCTCGTTCTCGCCGACATGCTCTGGTACACAAAGGAGCGCTTCAAGCCTGTGGCGATGCTCGATTTCGCCACGCTGACAGGTGCCATCATCGTCGCACTCGGCCATGAGCATGCGGGCCTCTTCACGCCCGACGACGATCTCGCGACAGCCGTCACCGGCGCCGGTGCGGCGGTGGGCGACACGGTGTGGCGCATGCCGCTCGGCGATGCCTATGACAAGCACATCAAGTCCGACATCGCCGAAATCAAGAATGTCGGCCGCGCACGCGAGGCCGGAGCCACTGCCGGCGCCGTCTTCCTGCAGCGCTTCGTCGGCGATGTGCCCTGGGCCCATCTCGACATTGCCGCCATGGCCTGGACGAGCCGCGACAAGGGCATCATCCCCAAGGGCGGAACCGGCTACGGCGTGCGCCTTGTCGACCGGCTGGTGGCGGAGCGCTACGAAGGCGCGTCTTGACCGAATTCGGCTTCTATCACCTGACCCGCACCTCGCTCGAGGACGCATTGCCGCGCCTTTTGACCAAGGTGTTGCAAACCGGCAAGAGGGCGCTCGTGCGGGTCACCGATGGCGAACGCATGACCCGCCTCGATGCGCATCTCTGGACATTCGGCGAGGGCAGCTTCCTCCCGCATGCGACGATGCGCGACGCAAGGGCGGAGCGACAGCCCGTTCTCCTGACCACCACCTCATCGGACAATCCCAACGATGCCGGTTATCTGTTCCTGATCGATCAGGCATCGGGCGAGGATGCCGGTTCCTTCGAGCGCTGTTTCGAACTGTTCAACGGTCGCGACGAGGAAGCCGTCAGCGCCGCCCGCAATCGCTGGCGCTGGGCCACCGCCAAGGGGTTCGCCTGCATCTACTGGCAGCAGGAGCCGGGCGGGAAATGGGTCAAGGGTGGGGCTTCCAGAGCGGGCAATGCGGAGCTATAACGCGCCGCAACAACAAGGGACCCATAAAGGAGTTTTCAGACCATGGGCATCGAGCGCACGCTCTCGATCATCAAGCCGGACGCCACCCGTCGCAACCTCACCGGATCCATCAACCAGCGTTTCGAGGAAGCAGGTCTTCGCATCGTCGCGCAGAAGCGCATCCAGCTCACCCGCGCCCAGGCCGAGGCATTCTATGCGGTGCATTCCGAGCGTCCGTTCTTCGACGGTCTCTGCGAATTCATGACCTCCGGTCCGATCGTCGTGCAGGTGCTCGAAGGCGAAGGTGCCATCGCGAAGAACCGCGAGGTGATGGGCGCCACCAACCCGGCCCAGGCCGCCGCAGGCACGATCCGCAAGGACTTCGCCGAAAACATCGAGGCCAATTCGGTGCACGGCTCCGACGCCCCCGAAACCGCCGCAGTCGAAATCGCCTTCTTCTTCGCCGGAACCGAAATCGTCGGCTGATTTCTCCGGTCTGGTCGAACATGACCCGAAAGGGGCCGCGCACAAGGGCAACGCGGCCCCTTTCGCATTGTCAGGGTGGGTCATCAGGGAGGGGCTGCACTCTCTGGCAGTGCGTGGCGCTGCCTCCGGTTCCGTTCAGGATCCGGTGAAGGTCGGCTTGCGTTTTTCGAGGAATGCCGAGACGCCCTCCTCGCGGTCGGCGGAGGAGGCCATGGCGGCGCCGGCGAGGGCATCGACCATGGCGGCCCGGTCCTCGCCGCATCCTGCATGGATCATCGACTTCGCGACCTCGCACGCTCTCGGCGACAGTGTCACCACCCGCGCCGCGATGTCCCGTGCCGCGGCAAGCGGATCATCTGCCACCTCGGCCACGAAACCGAGCGCCTGTGCGCGCTCGGCGGTCAATCTGCGGCCGAACAGCACGAGTTCCTTGAGAACCGGCTCGGGCAACAGGCGGGCCAGCCGTTGCGTGCCCGACCAGCCCGGCACGATTCCGATGGAGGTTTCAGGAAGCGCCAGCGTCGCGCCTGGCGCCATGACGCGGATGTCACAGGCACAGGCGAGTTCGAGCCCGCCGCCGAAGGCATGGGCGCCGATCACGGCGATGGTGGGTCGGGCAAGACGTGCGAGACGGTCGAACACGCGATGACCGTCGCGGATCCAGTGGCGGGCGAATTCCGCCGGGCCGAGATGGCCCCATCCGGCAATATCGGCACCGGAGCAGAAGGCACGGCTTTCCACCGCCGTAAGCAGCACGCAGACAATGCCGGGATCGCGCTCGATCTCACCGAGGCGTGCATCGATCTCGCCGAGCATCGGCACGCTCAGGGCGTTCAGCTTTCCCGGATTGTCGAGACGAAGCTCGGCAATGCGTCCCTCGATCGTGAAATGAACGGCGCTCATTCTGTTCTCCCCCTTTGTCGGCAGGGCCACGGATCACGGCGACCATGACGGCATCCGCGTTTCCCCGCCCGTTCGTACCGAACTCGATACATGTCGCGTCATGCCTTGTCAGCACGTTGGCAGAATTCCGTGAGCCGTGATGCGTGGCTTGCGCGTTAACCGTTGATTTACCCTTGGCTGTTAAGGTTCCGGCAGCACTTGCAGATCTGCAGCGGAACCATGAGTCACTTTCTTGCCAGCGACGACTTTCCCAACGGTCACAAGCTCGAAAGCCTGCTCATCCTGCTTCGGCGGGACATGCTTCATCGCATGCAGGCGATCGCCCGCGATGACCGGCCGCAGGCACGTCATGTGCTCGAGAACGACATACAGATCCTCGATCATCTGACCCGCTGCATCGAGCTTGCGGAAGACAGTTCACGCACGCTCACCAAGGCCTTCGGACCATCCGTGCCCGGAAAGCCGCGCATCGGCACATGAATTCCGGCCCGCAGCGATCCGGGCAGAAGCGCGTGGAAGAACCGGTAACGGCGCGCGCGTCTTGCAACGCGGCCATCCGGCTATAAATTACATCCCGTGTTCAGGACATTCATCATCATCGGCTTCGTCATCGCCCTTGCCTCTTGTGGCGGCGGCAGTCGTTCGGGGCGATCCGGCATCGAGCAGTCGGCACCCGCAGCCAGCTCCTGCCAGATCGCCATGCAGGCGCATGCGCGCGACTACCGCTCCGCTTCCATCGGTGACGGCTCCAGCTGCAAGGTCGAACAACCGGTGAGCTTCTCGCGCTCCGCGGATCTGCATTTCACGCCGCTCCTTTCAACATCCTGTGCGATGGCGCTCGCCTGGTTCGATTTCGAACCCGAGGTCGAGGCACTCGCCCGCGAGACACTGGGCTCGGGAGTGGCGATGGTTCGGCATTACGGATCGTTCAGCTGCAGGCGCATGACCGGCAACGGACGGCGCATGAGCCTGCACGCATCCGCGCGCGCCCTGGACATCGCCGGTTTCACCCTCGATGACGGACGCGAAAT
Organism: Geminicoccaceae bacterium; assembly: GCA_020446285.1. GTDB lineage: Bacteria > Pseudomonadota > Alphaproteobacteria > Geminicoccales > Geminicoccaceae > JAGREO01. The sequence goes on along the minus strand of JAGREZ010000202.1, from coordinate 1,095 downwards.
TTCGGTAAAGCGCGACTGGCGGCGCGGCGATGCCGGCCGCTTCCTCTCGGCGTTCGCCAATGCCGCCTGCGCGCGCTTCGGTGTGGTGTTGACGCCGGCGCATGATCGCTCGCATCATGACCACATTCATATCGATATCGGCCCATGGAAACTCTGCGGAACGTGAACAGGACCTGTCGCATCGGCTGTGGTGCCGGTTTCTCCTCCGACCGACTCGAGCCGGCGGTCGATCTCGCGGCGCGCGGACGGCTCGATGCGCTGGTGCTCGAATGCCTTGCCGAGCGGACACTGGCGGCGGGTCACAGGATCCGCCGGAACGAACCGTCGGCCGGCTACAACAGCTGGCTCGAACGGCGCATGCGCGCGCTTCTGCCCGTCTGCCGCGAGAATGGCACGCGCCTCGTTACCAACATGGGCGCCGCCAATCCGGCTGCAGCCGTCGAGCGGACGCTCGCCATCGCCCGCGAACTCGGACTGGGCGGGCTGCGTATCGCCTGTGTGCAGGGTGACGATGTCTCCGCCACGCTCGATGCGCGAACCGAACTCTGGGAAGGCGGTGTGCTCGGCGAGGAAACGAGATCGTTCGTCGGCGCGAACGCCTATCTCGGCATCGACGCGCTGTTGCCGGCTTTCGCGGCCGGCGCCGATGTCATCATCTCCGGCCGCGTCGCCGATCCCTCGCTCTTTCTCGCCCCCCTCGTCCATCATCACGGCTGGGCCACCGACGACTGGCCGCTCATGGGTGCGGGTACGCTCGTCGGCCATCTGCTCGAATGCGGCATGCAGGTCTCGGGCGGCTATTTCGCCGATCCGGGACGCAAAGATGTCCCGGATCTCGCCCGCTGCGGCTTCCCGCTCGCCGAGGTCGATGCGGACGGAACATTCACGGTGACCAAGCTCGATGGCACCGGCGGCGAGGTCAGTCCGGCAACGGTCAGGGAACAGCTGCTCTACGAGGTGCACGACCCTGCCCGCTATCTCACGCCCGACGTCACCGCCGATTTCAGCGGTGTCCGTCTCTCCCCGGCGGGTCCGGACAGGGTACGGGTCGAAGGCGCCGGCGGCCGGGAACGCCCCGCCAGCCTGAAGGTAACC
>JAGREZ010000201.1:3758-5258 GCA_020446285.1 Geminicoccaceae bacterium | reverse complement strand
GCTCGCCCAGATAGATGCAGTTGCCATGCCTGTCACCGAGCACCTGGATCTCGATATGGCGAGGTTCGGTGACGAATTTCTCGATGAAGCAGCGGTCATCGCCGAAGGAATTGCGTGCCTCGGACTGCGCGCGCTCGAGCCCCTCGACCAGTTCGTCCTCACTCATGGCGATGCGCATGCCCTTGCCGCCGCCGCCGGCGGAGGCCTTGATCATCACGGGATAGCCGATCTCGCCGGCGATGCGGCGGGCCTCTTCCGGGTCGCTGATCGCATCGAGCGTTCCGGGCACGGTGGAAACACCGGCCTCGCGCGCCAGCCGCTTGCTCTCGATCTTGTCGCCCATGGCCTCGATCGCACCCACGGGCGGGCCGATGAACGCGATACCGGCTGCGTCGAGTGCCCTGGCGAATGCGGCCCGCTCGGACAGGAAACCATAGCCCGGATGCACGGCCTGCGCGCCGGTCGCCTTGCAGGCCTCGACGATCCTGTCGATCAGAAGATAGCTCTGTGCTGCCGGCGGTGGTCCCAGATGGACCTTCTCGTCGGCCATGCGGACATGCAGCGCATCGGCATCGGCATCGCTGTAGACGGCCACGGTCCGGATACCGAGCTTGTTGCACGAACGGATCACCCGGCAGGCGATCTCTCCGCGATTGGCAATGAGAATCTTGTCGAACATGGGCCCGTCCAGCTCTTCTTGGTCTTTCACCCGATGAAAATCATGTTGCGACGCGATATCAGCGTCGGTGGCCCTGCGTAAGCCATCTGCGGCGAAGTGGCGATAGCCGGCTGAACGAATTGTCGAAATTCGGGACACCCTGTCCTGTCCCGGCGACAGGTGAAGCAACAGGCAGTTCGATGGACAATGGCCGCCGTGCATGGTAGCAGCGCGCCGAGGTATCGGGCTTTGCGCGTCGCGCGCCGGAGGCATTGAGGAATGGCCGATTTCAGATCGCTGGACGGACTGGATGTGAGGGACAGGCGGGTGCTCGTCCGTGTGGATTTCAATGTGCCGATGCAGGATGGCGAAGTGACGGACGCCACCCGGATCGAGCGCGCGGCGACGACCATTCGCGAGCTGGCCGAAGCCGGTGCCAGAACGGTCATCATGTCGCATTTCGGCCGGCCCAAGGGGACAGCGCAACCCTCCATGTCGCTTGCGCCCATCGCACCGGTACTCGCCGACGTGCTGGGTGGCATGCCGGTGGCATTCACCTCCGATTGCATCGGACCCGAGGCCGAGGCGGCGGTGGCCTCGCTCCAGCCGGGAGATATCCTGCTTCTGGAAAATCTGCGTTTCCATGCCGGTGAGGAGAAGAATGTTCCGGAATTCGGCGAGGCGCTGGCGAAGCTGGGCGATCTCTATGTCAATGACGCCTTCTCCTGCTCGCACCGGGCCCATGCGAGTGTGGTCGGGGTGGCGGACAGGCTCCCGTCCTTCGCGGGACGATTGATGCAGGCCGAGCTCGAGGCGCTCGATGCGGCACTGGGCAACGCCGA
>JAGREZ010000201.1:0-3579 GCA_020446285.1 Geminicoccaceae bacterium | reverse complement strand
GCCCGCGGGATCATGGAAAAGGCGGAAGCTGCCGGTGTCGAGATCATCCTTCCGGCAGATGCCGTCTGTGCGACGGAATTCCGGGAACATGCGGAAACCCGGACGGTTGGCATCGATGCCGTCGGAGACGACGAGATGATTCTCGATATCGGGCCGAAGAGCGTGGAACATGTGACCGCGGCGCTGGCCGGTGCCTGCACGCTCCTCTGGAATGGTCCGATGGGCGCGTTCGAGATCGAACCGTTCGATGCCGGCACCAATGGTGTCGCGCGTGCCGCGGCCGATCTCACCGACAGGGGCTCGCTGAAGACGGTGGCCGGCGGTGGCGATACGGTCGCCGCACTCGCACATGCGGGCGTACTGGAGCGGTTTTCCTATGTGTCGACGGCGGGCGGCGCCTTTCTCGAATGGCTCGAAGGCAAGGAACTTCCGGGCGTGGCCGCGCTTGGCAGGTCCGCCTGAACGCCGTCCGGCGGGATACTGTTCCTTTTCATGTGCATTGCGTCGCTTTCTGCAGCGGCTCACAGGCAGAGGCAGTATTGCGTTTTGCACGCACGAACAACTTCAGGTTGATGTTATATTCATCAGAAACGTTGACTGCCATGGCGGGCGTGGGTTTTCTCCATGCGTTGGAAACCAGATTGTCCTCCCGGATTCTCGTTGATTGTGGAGATCGTGCGGGAATCGTCATGGGTGGAATCCGGCAGGGACTGCGCCATTTCGTATATCGTGAAGGTTGTGTGGCCCGTTCGAGGATCGAGAGCATGGTGTCGCAGGCCGGCGGCGTCCTCATGGACCGCCCGCCGACGCGGCCGATTGCGCTCGATCCGCGCGAGCCGGTCGAGCGCACACTGACAAGGCGACTTTCAGGCAGTCCGGACACTGCCCTGTCGCCTTGGTCCGCCGAGTAACACGTTGTAGGACTGCCCGACGATAGCTGGGGCTTGATGAGGAGTTGGACGATGAGTGACAAGGTCAAGGAGATTCTGTCCTGGTACGAGGGCGAGAATCCTGGCGTGAAGGCCAGTCTTTACAGGCTGTTGATGCAGGGCAAGCTCGCCGGAACGGGCAAGCTCGTGATCCTGCCCGTGGATCAGGGATACGAGCATGGGCCTGCGCGGTCCTTTTCGAAGAATCCCGCAGCCTATGATCCGCACTATCTCTACCAGCTCGCCATCGACGCGGGGTTGAGCGGCTACGCGGCACCGCTCGGCTCGCTGGAGCAGGGGGCCGACACGTTTGCCGGACAGGTTCCGCTCATCCTCAAGGTCAACAGCGCCAACAGTCTGCACACCGGCGAGGGCGATCAGGCCATCCACGGCACGGTGAAGGATGCGCTCAGGCTCGGCTGCGTCGGCATCGGCTTCACCATCTATCCCGGTTCCGGCTGCAATTACGACATGATGGAGGAATTCCGCGAGATGTCGGCGGAGGCCAAGGCCAACGGGCTCTGCTCGGTGCTGTGGTCCTATCCGCGCGGTGGCAATGTGTCGAAATCCGGCGAGACCGCGCTCGACATCATCGCCTATGCGGCGCACATGGCAGCACTGCTCGGTGCCAACATCATCAAGGTCAAGCCGCCGAAGGCGGGTGTCGACCTCAAGGCCGCCGAGGGCGCCTATGCGGGTGTTGCCCAGGATACGCTCAAGCAGCGTATCGAACATGTCATGCAGGCTGCATTCAATGGCAAGCGGCTGGTCGTCTTTTCAGGCGGCGAGGCCAAGGACACCGAAGGCTTCCTCAACGAGATCCGGGAAATCGCCGCGGGTGGCGGTTCCGGTTCGATTGTCGGTCGCAACAGTTTCCAGCGGCCGAAAGCGGAGGCCGTGGACCTGCTGGCAAAGATCATCGACATTTACAAAGCCGCGGCGTGAGCCGGCGCGACGGACATCCGGTCGAGGATCCCTCGATCGACGCGGAGGAGGCGGCTTGCCGCCTCCTTTTGCATTGGCAGGCTGCTGCCGCCGGTTCGCAGGAAGGAGCGAAGGCGGATCTGCCGGCCCTGCCGTCGCTTGCCGGCGTCATCGCCGACGGCCCGCAGCTCGAAGCGGCGCGCGAATGGCTTGTTGGCCGCGAGGCGGCACTGTTCCTTGCCATCGACGGACCATTCGATGCACGCGCGACCTGCGACGGGGCGGTGGTCGGCCATGATGCCGATCCCGACGCCATTCGCCGAAGGCTGGGTGCGGCGTGCATCCTCGGTGCCAGATGCGGTACATCGCGGCATGCCGCCATGGTTGCAGGCGAGCGGGGTGCGGACTATATCCTGTTCGGTCACGAGGATGGTGCCGCCAATGTCGAAGAGATCGTTGAAATTCTCCGATGGTGGCGCGATCTGTTCGTTCTTCCGGCGGCCGTTGTCGGTATTCGCTCCATCGAGGATGCCCGGGCATTCCGGGGTGAAGGGGCCGATTTCCTGTTGCCTGCCCGCGGGCAGGCGTCATCGCTGATCCTGGCCATCGACCGTATGCTCGCTGCCTGACAGGCAGCTCCACCGAAAGAGAGAAAGATGCCCCGTCGCTCCGCCAACCTTCAGGTGATGATTCGCGCCGTCATGAAGGCCGCCCGCAACCTCGTCCGTGACTTCGGCGAGGTCGAACAGCTCCAGGTGTCGATGAAGGGCCCCGCCGACTTCGTTTCCGCCGCCGATCGCAAGGCCGAGCGGATCATCGTCGAGGAACTGCAACGCATGCGCCCGGAATACGGCTTCCTGCTCGAGGAAGGCGGGGCGATCAAGGCGAAGGACGGCAGCAGCCGGTTCCTCGTCGATCCGCTCGACGGTACGACCAACTTCCTTCACGGCGTGCCACACTTCGCGCTCTCCGTGGCGCTCGAGCAGCGCGGTGAAATCGTTGCAGGCTGCATCTACGATCCCCTCAAGGATGAACTTTTCGCTGCCGACAAGGGCGACGGCGCCTTTCTCAATGATCGCCGGCTTCGTGTATCCGGCCGCAGCGATATGGGCCAGGCGCTCATCGGCTGTGGTCTGCCGGTGCGCAACTGGAAGGGACGCGAGAAGGGCTTCGACGCACAGATGTCGGCGATCGCCGATGTCTGTGGTGGGCTGCGCCGTCTCGGTACGGCCTCGCTGGATCTCGCCTACATCGCCGCCGGGCGCCAGGACGGTTTCTGGGAATACGGCCTCAAGCCCTGGGACATTGCGGCCGGAATCCTGATCGTTCGCGAGGCTGGCGGTCGGATCGCGAGACTCGAAGGTGATGACGACCTGTTCGGGGAAGGGACCATCCTCGCGTCCAACTCCGCGCTGTACGAAGAGTTCCGCGGCATTGTCGAAGCCCGTGTCACAAAGGCATAGGTGAACAACCGTATTTCATTTTGGCGCAGGATTCGGGATCCTGATCCCGCTGGAAACCCCTATGGCCAGCGACGTGTACGGTGATCGGACTGCTAGCCGATCGCGTGGTTGACTTTCCGTCGGGGTGAGGCCCGTGGTATTGCATGGTATGCTACTCGTGAGGGAATGTTTCACGGTCACGTTCTCTCGGCTATCGTGACTTCAGGCCTCCTCCGACGGAACTTTCTGAACAACCGATGAAAAATAATCGTACCCGTTCCAGT